>NZ_JBQHTM010000002.1:0-121276 GCF_052065695.1 Intestinimonas sp. HCP28S3_D6 | reverse complement strand
TCGCAAAGCAGCTCGCTGCCCACAACCGCCGCTCCAATAACTTCCCCATGAGACCTTTGGGTTGGCTTTCTCCTCGAGAGTTCACCGTCCAATATGTTTGACAAACCTACACTGCAATCACACGTTTAATACACTCCATTTATAACATTTATCTAATAAATCATTCATAAATTTGTAAATTATATTCAGATTTTTACTGTACACATTGCCATTTTTCGCTTTTTATGTTACTATATCTAAAAATTCTCTTACATAAAATTTAGTGTATTATTTGATGTGTGTTACGTTATCAAACGTCAGGGGGCCCCATTATGTTTGGTTTCTCGAAAGAAGAAGTATTGGCCAAAGCAATCAAAAATGCATGTTCAAATAAATTAAACACATATGAACACGAAATTCAGCAAATTCTTACAAGATGTCAAATGCCACCAAAGATGTCCGAAAGCGAATTATCGCATCTGACTTTACAGGCTCGTCGCAATTATCTTAATGCCGTGTGTGACAGTATCTGGAGCAGCTTTTCTGTGAGTAATCCAAATACACATGCACGTTTCAAGCTTGCTTTGATGAGTCCACAAATGACTGGACTTCCTGAAGAAATCAATGTTGATTACTTAAACACCAATGGAATATCTGCAGGTGTTGTTTTTGCGCTTGCGTTTTTTGCACTAACCAATAAACAAATCAATTCTCCTAAATTGTTTAGGACAATGTCTATATTAAGTCATTATCAAAATGATTTAATGGAAAGTGTACTAACTAAATTTGATAAAGCATGATTTATCTAGGGTGTCCTATATATAAAGTGGGGCACCCTAATATTATTCTTAAACTGAATTATTGAACCATCGTAACCATGGAAGCTCACTCCCATACTTATATATAAATATATATGTATAAGATCTCTCGCACTACCTTGTCCGCCAAGCATTGGCGTGATACAATCAAGGCACCCATTACCAAAAGGAGCGACACAATGGACACCATCATCACCATCCTGGCCCGGGAGCTGGGCCGGGAGCCCACCCACGTGGAGAATGTGGTCAAGCTCATCGACGAGGGGAACACCATCCCCTTCATCGCCCGCTACCGGAAGGAGCTCCACGGCGCCATGGACGACACCACCCTGCGCACCCTGGCCGACCGGCTCCAGTACCTCCGGAACCTGGACAAGCGCCGTGAGGAGGTCAAGGCCTCCATCGAAAATCAGGGCAAGCTCACCGAGAAGCTGTCGGCCGCCATCGACGCCGCCGCCACCCTGGCGGAGGTGGAGGACCTGTACCTCCCCTACAAGCCCAAGCGCCGCACCCGGGCCACCATGGCCAAGGAAAAGGGGCTGGAGCCTCTGGCCGACGCCCTCTTTGCCAAGGGGAGCCCGGTGGACCCGGCGGCCCTGGCGGCAGACTTCATCGACCCGGAAAAGGGCGTGGAGACGGTAGAGGACGCCCTCCAGGGGGCCAGCGACATCATCGCCGAGGCCGTCAGTGATGACGCCGCGGTCCGCAAGGCCCTGCGGGAGCTCTACCTGCGCCGGGGCGCCCTGGTCTCCCGGGCAGCGGAGGACGAGCCCGCCGACACGGTCTATCGTCTCTACTACGACTTCACCTCCCCGGTAAACCGGGTCCAGGGCCACCAGGTCCTGGCCATCAACCGTGGTGAGCGGGAAGGCGTCCTCAAGGCCGGGGTGGAGCTGGACGCTGAGGCGGCCAAGGTGGCGGTCCGCCGCCAGGTGGTGCCCGGCCGGGCGGCCATGGACTTCGTCCGGGCCGCCGCCGACGACGCCTGGGACCGGCTTTTAAAGCCCTCCCTGGAGCGTGAGATCCGCAACACCCTCACCGAGCAGGCCGACGAGGGGGCCATCCACAACTTCGCCCTGAACCTGAAGCCCCTCCTCATGCAGCCGCCGGTGAAGGGCTTCGTCACCATGGGCCTGGACCCGGGCTACCGCAACGGCTGCAAGGTGGCGGTGGTGGACGCCACCGCCAAGGTGCTGGACACGGCGGTGGTCTACCCCACCTTCAATGAGAAAAAGAAGCAGGAAGCCATTGACACCCTGGCCAAGCTGGTGAAAAAGCACGGCGTGCAGCACATCGCCATCGGCAACGGCACCGCCAGCCGGGAGACCGAGCAGATGACGGTGGAGCTCATCAAGAAGGTGGGCGGGGACCTCTCCTACATGATCGTCAGCGAGGCGGGCGCCAGCGTGTACTCGGCCTCCAAGCTGGCCGCCGAGGAGTTCCCCGACTACGACGTGAACCTGCGCTCGGCGGTGTCCATCGCCCGGCGGCTCCAGGACCCCCTGGCCGAGCTGGTGAAAATTGACCCCAAGGCCATCGGCGTGGGCCAGTACCAGCACGACATGCCCCAGGCCCGGCTGGACGAGACCCTCTCCGGTGTGGTAGAGGACTGCGTCAACGCCGTGGGCGTGGACCTGAACACCGCCTCCGCCCCCCTTCTCCTCCGGGTGTCCGGCCTCAACAACACCACCGCCAAGAACATCGTTAAGTACCGGGAGGAGAACGGCGCCTTCACTGCCCGGAAGCAGCTTTTGAAGGTCCCCAAGCTGGGGCCCAAGGCCTTTGAGCAGTGCGCCGGCTTCCTGCGGGTGCCCGAAAGCAAAAACGTGCTGGACAACACCGCCGTCCACCCGGAGAGCTACGCCGCCGCGGAAAAGCTCCTTGCACTGTGCGGCTGCGACCTCTCCGCCGTGAGGGCGGGGGCCCTCACCGACCTCCGGGACCGGGTGTCGGCCTACGGCGAGGCCGCCGCTGCCGAGGCCTGCGGGGTGGGCGTTCCCACCCTCCGGGACGTGGTGGGCGAGCTCATGAAGCCGGGTCGGGACCCCCGTGACGAGCTGCCGAAGCCCATCCTCCGCACCGACGTGCTGGAGATGAAGGACTTAAAGCCCGGCATGGAGCTCACCGGCACCGTCCGCAACGTCATCGACTTCGGCGTCTTTGTGGACATCGGCGTCCACCAGGACGGCCTGGTCCACATCTCCCAGCTCAATACCCCCCGCCGGGTGAGCCACCCCTCCCAGGTCTGCGCCGTGGGGGATGTGGTCACCGTGTGGGTGCTGGACGTGGACGAAAAGAAAAAGCGCATCAGTCTTACCATGAAGAAGCCCAAGGACCAGACCGTGTAAGGGGAGGGTTGTTATGACCATGCTCAGCTTCGACGAGGTGGGTCTCCTGCTGGACGAGATGGCCGAGGAGTTCCCGCCGGAGTTCTTTGAAGAGCTCAACGGCGGGGTGGCCCTGCTGCCCGAGTCCAAGGCCGACCCGGAGTTCCCGCCGGGGGAGATGTATATTCTGGGAGAGTACTGCAACGACATGATGGGCCGGCACATCAACCTCTACTACGGCTCCTTCGCCGCTCTGGCCAAGCTGGAAAACTGGACGGAGGAGGACTGGGAGGACGAGCTGTGGGACACCTTCTCCCACGAGTTCACCCACCACATCGAGGGCCTGGCCGGAGAGCGTGGGCTGGAGATCAAGGATGAGGCTTATATGGAAGAGCAGCGGTCCCTGCGGGATCAGTGACCTTTGAAACAGAAACAGCGGCGTTGGAGATCATTCCAACGCCGCTGTTTTAATCCTGTTGTTCCGGAACATAGGCCACTACATCCTCGATCCGGCAGTTAAAGAGCTGGCACAAAGCCTCCAAGGTGTTGGTGGAAACCGACTCCCCCGCCTTCAGCCGCCGGATGGTGGAGCTGCTGATCCCCCCTTTGACCTGTAAGGTATAGGTGGAGGCGCCCCGCTGCCGCATCAGTTCCCACAAGGGTTCATAGGAGATCATGGTCCACCTCCCTGGCAGTTTCTTCTTGACATATGCCCATTATTGCCTATAATGATCTTGAAGCGTGATAGGCAATATTGACTATCATCCCAATAGAAATGAGAGACAGGTGGACCTGTCTGAGGAAGGAGTCATGGAGTGATGAGTAAACCCAGCGATATTTTGGAGTTTCAGCCCGGCGAGCAGGAGCTCAAGCGGATCAAGGGCGATTTTTGGGGCACCAGCGCCGGCAGGGCCCAGGTCCCCGGCACCTACATCTTCACGGACCGCCGCATCCTGTTCCGTGGCAACGGCCTGGTGGAAGCCCTGCGGGTGGTCTTTTCCCTTCCCTACAGCGCCATTGTGTCCATGGAGCCCTACAATGTGTCCCTCTTCATCCCCACGGGCATCCGGGTCAACACCCAGGACGGCAAAACTTTCCGTGTCTCCGTCCTCAAGCGCAAGGAGATCATGGCCTTCATTGAGGAGCAGCGGCAGAAGCAGGGCTGACGGCACTTCTCCCGCCATTTTCAACCGCATATGATGAAACTACCGGTGTGTGAGCATGCTCACACACCGGTAGTTTCATTTCTGCCAGTCGGCGGGATAGACGAAGTAGAGGAAGCGGACCTTCCCCTTGGCGGAGAACTGGATCTCGCTGCCCCGGGGGATATGAATCACCTCGCCGGGGCCGGCGGACACCGTCTCGCCCCCCACCAGGATGTCCAGCCGCCCGTCGATAACATAGTCCATCTCGTCATAGGTGAGCTTCCAGGGGAAGGTGGTCTGCTCCATGACCATCAGGCCGCAGCCCAGCCGGGGGGCCTCCTCCAGGGAGAAGAGGTCCCGGGTCCACACCCGGTCCCCGCTGTTTCCCGTGTCCAGCCGGTCCTCCTCCCGGACGTCCAGCCGGGGTACCGCCACCGCCCGCACCCCGTGGGCGGCGGGACGCTCCGGCGCTGGGGTGCCCCCCAGCTTTTCCAGCAGCACCTGGCGCACCAGCTTCTCCAGAGCCGACTTGTCCACATCTGCCATGTTCATCTCTCCTTTCGGGTGAGGAGCATGGCCACCGCCACAGCGGTGATGCCCCCCGTCAGCTTGGCCACGATCATGGGGAAGATCATGGTCTCGTCAAAGCCCGCCGTAAAGCCCAGGTGGTCCCCAAAGACGAAGGCCGCCGACACGGCGAAGGCCACGTTGACCACCTTGCCCCGGCGGTCCATGCCGGCCACCATGCCAAACATGGGAATGTTGTTGGCCAGGGTGGCCACCAGCCCCGCCGCCGCCACGTCGTTGACCCCCAGCAGCCGCCCCAGCTTCAGCAGGGGCTTTTGAAAGACCTTTGTGATGACAAAGACCAGGGGGAAGGCCCCGGCCAGGACGATGGCGATGTGCCCCACCACCTCAAAGCCCTCCCCGATGGGGGCAAGGCCGGGGATGAGGACCAGGCCGGTGAGGGACTCCACGATGGCGGCGGCCAGGCCCACAGTGATAACGGCCACCACCACCTTGCCGAAGATAGTGAAGCCCTTCACCATGGCGACGGGAATCTTCCACAGCCCCAGGGCCAGGAGGAGGGCAATGAGGACGATGGGAATGAGGTTCCGGAGCACCATGCCCACCGGGAAGCCGGCGGTGAGGCCGCCCAGGAAGGCCCCCAGGGGGATGGTGACCACGCCGCAGAGCACCCCCCGTGCCAGAGGCTCCAGGTCCTCCGGCTTCAGGATGCCCAGGGCCACCGGGATGGTAAAGACGATGGTGGGGCCCAGCACGGCCCCCACGATGAGGCCCCCGAACTGCCCCGCCTCCGGCGTGAGGGCCAGCTCCCGGGCCAGGGCGGCGCCCCCCATGTCGTTTGCCAGGATGGTCCCGGCAAACATGGCGGGGTCGGCCCCCAGAAAGGTGTAGACCGGCACCACCACCGGCCGCAGCAGGTCGGAGAGGACGGGGGCCAGGCAGAGGATGCCGATCATGGCCAGGGCCAGAGAGCCCATGGCCAGAATACCCTCCTCGAACTTCTCCCCCAGGCCGAAGCGATTCCCCGCGATGCGGTCCAGGGCGCCCAGCACCAGAAAGACGGCCATGAGGCCGATGATGATCTCGTTGACGGACAATGGGCTCCCCTCCTCTCAGGACTCCACCCGGTCCACGATGCCCACGATGGCGGCGTCCACAGGAATGTGTTCTCCTGCCGCGATCCGGGCGCCGCTCCCCCGGGTGACCAGCACCTTATCCCCCGGTCCCGCCCCCGCCTGGTCGGCGCACACCAGGGCGGGGCCCTGGTGGCCCTCCGGGGCCACCAGCAAGAAGGTCTGGCCCGTCAGCGCCTCCGCCTTTCGGGTGCACCACACGCTACCGATGACGATCCCTAACAACACAGATGCCCATCTCCCGCAGCCCCCGTTCCAGGGCCATGAATTTTTGATAGATGCCCAAGGGGGCGCTTTTGCGATAGTCCTTGTACTCTAGGCCCGACTCCAGGACCTGGACCTTTTTCCCCTCCAGCAGGGCCCGGAGCACCGCCCCTTCCCCGTCGGTGAGGACCAGGCCCAGGGACAGGGCCCCCATCTGCTCCACCGGCAGCCGGGTGATGACCAGGGCTCCGTCCCGCGTCTCCAGTTCCATGGGAACACCTCCTCAGCCCGTCTGGTATTTGCCCGCCTTCAGCTTGATCATCATGATCCACATCAGGGAGGAGAGCCGGTTGAGGCCCAGGATGATATCTCCCCGGGTCACCCCGCCGTTCTCGTCCCGGAAGGCCCGGTAAGCGGCAAGCTCCGTCTGCCGGACCACCGTGCGCACCTTGTTCACTGCCAGGATGGCGGGGGAGTCGGTGTAGCGGATGAGGAAGTGGCCCTGGCCGTAGTATTTTTCTGGGTAGTGGGACCGCTCCCGCAGCTCCGCCGGGGTGAGGCCGCAGAGCTTCACCTCCCCCACCGGCTCCTCCAGCACGTCAAAGCGGATGAAGCGCCGGACGAAGTCCAGCACCTCCTCCAGCTCCTCCGCCAGGGCGGGCACCCCCTCCCGGACGCACACCTGCTGGCACAGGGCGATCTCCCCCTCCAGCAGGTCGATCATGCCCCGGAAGGCGATACGGGGGTGGTCCTTGAATACCAGGATGTTGCCCCTCAGGTGGGTCATGTGCTCCGGTTTCTCCGTCAGAACGGCCCCGAAGAGGGTGCGGTACTTCCCCGCCCCCTCCGGGCCCTCCTCCCCCCTGCCCTGGGGGTAGACCACCTCCACCCGGTGCTCCCGGAGCCAGGACCGGGCGGAAGGGGTGAGGACATCCTCCCGGGTGACCACCACCGGCCCCCGGGTGCCGTTGTCCGACATCTGCCGGACCCGCTCCTCCGTCAAGAGGGCCACGGCTTAGCCCTCCCGGTCGAATTCCCCGGCTTTGTGGGGCAGGATGCCGTCCACCTCGGCATGGGGGCGGGGAATGACGTGGACGGAGATAAGCTCCCCCACCTTCTCGGCGGCGGCGGCACCAGCGTCGGTGGCCGCCTTCACAGCCCCCACGTCTCCCCGGACCATGACGGTCACCAGACCGCCGCCCACCTGCTCCTTGCCCACCAGCTGGACGTTGGCCGCCTTCACCATGGCGTCGGCCGCCTCAATGGCCCCCACCAGTCCCTTGGTCTCCACCATACCCAGCGCGTTCGTGTTTGCCATTTGCTTTGTACTCCTTTCCTGTTGGGGGTGTTCCCCCTTGTCCGCTGTCTCCTTGACCGCCCCGCCGCCCTTCACGGCGGCGGCCAGGCTGGCCAGTTCCTCCTTGGCCGGGGCTTTCTGCCGCCGTGCCCCGGAGGGCTTCTTTTCCTCTTTATCCGCACCCTTGGCGGCCACCGCCGCCTCCCGCAGGAGGTCGGCGGAGGGGTCATACATGATGCCCTCGGTCTGGACCCGGTCCTGTAGGTCCTCCCCCGGCTGGGGGACGGGCAGCTCCGGGCCTTCGGTATTTTTTGCTCTCATCTCATGTCAGCCTCCTGATGATCTGGTCCACCAGCTCCCGGAGGAGGGCGTCGTCTACCGCCGGGCGCCCGGAACTCTGCCAGGGGGCGGCGGCAGCGCCGCCCCGCAGCTCCTCCAGCTCCTTCACGCCCCAGGCCACCCGCTTGATGTTGATGAGGTCCAGAGGGCCGATGTTGTTGGAGGAGGAGGAGCCCCCCACCGCGCCGCACCCCAGGGTGAGGGCGGGGAAGAGGCAGGTGGTGGCGCCGATGCCGCCCAGGGCGGAGGGTGTGTTCACCAGCACCCGGCTGGCGGGGACGGCCTGGGCAAAGCGCTTGACCACGGCCTCGTCCTCGGCATGGATGGAGAAGGTGTGGCCCGCCCCCTCCCACTCCAGGATCTCCACGCAGCGCCGGAGGACGGCCTCCTCAACGGCCTCCACATAGTAGGCCAGGATGAGGCCCAGTTTCTCGCTGGAGTAGGGGTAGCCGGAGCCCACCCCCGTCTCCCGGGCCACCAGCACCCGGGCGGAAGGGGGCACCTTGTCCAGCCCGGCCAGCTTGGCCACCGTCTCCACGCTCTTGCCCACGATGGCCGGGTTCATGGTGCCGTTGGCACGCAGGATGAACTTGGACAGCTTTTTGTGCTCCTCGTCGCTGAGGAGGTAGGCCCCCTGGCGTCTGAGCTCCTCCGACACCGCCCCCTCCATGGCCCGGGTGGTGACGATGGACTGCTCGCTGGCGCAGATGGTGCCGTTGTCAAAGGTCTTGGAGTCCAGGATCCGCTTCACCGCCTGGGCGACGTTTGCGGTATGGTGGATATAGACCGGACCGTTGCCCGCTCCCACGCCGATGGCCGGGGTGCCGGAGGAGTAGGCCGCCTTGACCATGGCGGCGCCGCCGGTGGCCAGGATGAGCCGGGTGTGGTCGTGCTTCATGAGGGCGCTGGTGGCCTCCAGGGTGGGGGTGGCGATGCAGGCGATGGCCCCCTCGGGAGCCCCCGCCTGCCGGGCGGCTTCCGAGACCACCTTCACCGTCTCTCCGATACATTTGATGGCGCTGGGGTGGGGGGAGAAGATGATGGGGTTGCCCGCCTTCATGCAGATCATGGCCTTGTAGATGACGGTGGAGGTGGGGTTGGTGGAGGGCACCAGCCCCGCCACGACGCCCACGGGCACACCGATGTCGATGGTCCGCTTCTCCTTGTCCTGGGCCAGGATGCCGTGGGTCTTTTCCTCCTTGATGGCGTCGTAGAGGGTGAGGGCGGCAAAGCGGTTCTTGATCTCCTTGTCCTCCGCCTTGCCGTAGCCCGTCTCCTCCACCGCCATCTGGGCAAGCCGCTGGGCGTGCTCCGCCCCCGCCTTGGAGATGGCCGCCGTGATGCGGTCCAGGTCGGCCTGGCTCATGGCCGCCAGGGCCCGCTGGGCCTCCCTGGCCTTGCCCACCAGGTCTCGCACCTCCTGGATGGATTGTAGATCTTTATCCAAATGGTTCCCTCCTTCCGGACTTTGGGCGGCCACAGGCCGCCCCTACGGTCCTTACAGTTCTCTGGGATGCTGGGCGATATCCAGCACCGCCGCTGCAAACGCCTCACAGGCGGCCTTGCAGGCGCTCTGGGTACCGGTGAGGAGCCCGCCGCCGAAGTTGGTCTCGCTGGGTGGCTCAAAGAGGGCGGCCAGGGTCACATCCGCCACCTTCATGGCCTCGTCCAGCCCAACCACCGCCTCCAGGGGCGGCGCGATGAGGTAGGCCAGGGCCTCCCCCTCCCGCACCCCGGCGGTCTTGGAGAGGTAGCTCCCCGTCCGGGACACGGTGTGGGCGAAATAGACGATGGAGTCGTCGGCGTTGGCGGAGCGGAAGCCCACCCCGCTCTCAAAAAACTCCACCGCCGTTCTGAGCCCGCTCTTCACCTCGGAGGGGTTGGGCCCGGCCAGGATGCCGATGACCTCTCCCGCCAGTTTGGTGTTGGCGTTGGCCGCCCCGGCGTAGAGGCTCCGGCCATAGACCACCTCCACGGCGGCGGCCTTGGTGGCCTCGTCCAGGGCGCAGTAGGTCACGTCGTCGCTGTCGGCGGTGAGGATGCCGATGGACCGGAACTCCGGCCTTAAACCCAGCTTCTCCGCCAGGGACTCGGACACATTGGCTATGGTGCGGGTGGCCAGAGCGTTACATTTGAGAAGATCTCCCGTCATGCCCCCACTCCTCTCGCCAGCTCGATGCCGGAGGCCTTTTTCTCCAGCATGGTTTTGATGAGCTCCGCAATGTGGGCGCCGGCCTCCACCGCCGTTGTCCCCTGCCTGTGGATATTGGAGATGACGGTCCGCTTGGACTCCGGGATGCCGATGTGGGCCCCGTAGGTGAGGTAGGCCGACATGGACTCCGCCGTCACCAGGCCGGGCCGCTCCCCCACCAGCATGCACACCACCTCCGCCCCGGTGAGCTCACCGATGTGGTCGGAGGCACCCACCCGGCAGTACTTCACAAAGAGGGTGGGCCCGGCGTCGATGCCGTAGCTCTTCAGGCCCGCCCGGATGGCCTCCATACAGTCGGCGGCGTTGGCCTCGATGGCGGCGGAGCTGAGGCCGTCCCCCACCACCAGGGCCACCTTGGGGGCATGGCCCAGGGTCTTCTGGATGATGGCCTGCTGTTCCTCGTCAAAGCGGCGGCCCTTGTCGGGCCGGGTCAGGTACTCGTCCTTGTCCTTGCACAGGGTGTGGAGAGGCACATAGCCCTGGGCCTTCACAAAGTCGTCGCTGACGTGGGAGAAGACGGAATCCTGGGCAGCGGCGTGGTCGCACCGCATGCGGAGCATGGTTTCCGTCTTGTACCGGGCCCCCGCCCTTCCCATGCCCAGCCGGGCGGGGGTCTTGGCCTTCAGTTCCAGGAAGGCGGGGCCGTTTTTCGGGTTTTTGACCAGGTAGAGCCGCCGCAGGTCGATGGCGGCGATGTCCTGGAGCTCCCCGCCCTCGGCTGCCGGGCCGGGCTCCATGGGGTGATAGTCGGACCCCTTCACCTGGGGGGTGGGGGCCTGGCCCATCAGGTCGGCTACCATCCGCTCCACCAGGGCCCGCAGTTCTTTTTCATTTACAGCCACAGAGTTTCACCCTCCTTGTTATGCCAGCAGCACCGAGCCGTCCCCGGCCAGGGGGGTGAGCTTTCCGTTCGCCACAAAGCCCATCTTCTCCAGCCAGTCCTGGAAGGGTTTGATGGCGGTGAGGCCGAAGAGCTCTCGCAGGGCGGCGGTCTCGTGGTAGCCGGTGGTCTGGTAGTTGAGCATCACGTCGTCGCCGTGGGGGATGCCCATAAAATAGTTGCACCCGGCGGCAGTGAGGAGGACGGCCAGGTCCTCGATGTCGTTCTGGTCGGCCTTCATGTGGTTGGTGTAGCAGGCATCGCAGCCCATGGGAACACCGGTGAGCTTGCCCATAAAGTGGTCCTCCAGCCCCGCCCGGATGACCTGCTTGGAGTTGTAGAGGTACTCCGGGCCGATGAAGCCCACCACGGTGTTGACCAGGAAGGGCGCAAAATGCCGGGCAAAGCCGTAGCACCGGGCCTCCATGGTCACCTGGTCCCAGCCGTTGTGGGCCTCGCTGGAGAGCTCGGAGCCCTGGCCCGTCTCAAAGTAGAGGACGTTGGGGCCGGTGGCGGTGCCCTCCTTCAGGGCCAGCGCCCGGGCCTCGGCGATGGTGTCGGCGTTGAAGCCGAAGGCCTCGTTGCCCTTCTGGCTCCCGGCGATGGACTGGAAGATGAGGTCGGCGGGGGCTCCCCGGCGGATACACTCCATCTGGGTGGTGACGTGGGCCAGCACGCAGGTCTGGGTGGGGATGGCCCAGCGCTCCTTCACCTCCTGGAACCGCTCCAGCACCCGGGTGACGCTCTCCACCGAGTCGTCCACCGGGTTGAGACCCAGCACCGCGTCCCCCACCCCGAAGGTGAGACCCTCCAGCAACGAGGCCAGGATGCCGTCGGGGTCGTCGGTGGGGTGGTTGGGCTGGAGCCGGGCCGACAGGGTCCCCGGCTCGCCAATAGTGGTGTTGCAGGTGGCGGTGACCCGGATTTTTTTGGCGGCGTAGATGAGATCAAGGTTGCTCATGAGCTTGGCCACTGCCGCCACCATCTCGCTGGTGAGTCCCCGGGAGAGCCGCCGGATGGCCGCCCCGTCATTTTCCTCGGCCAGCAGCCACTCCCGCAGCTCCCCCACGGTCCAGCTGCGGATTTGGGCAAAGATCTTTTCGTTGATACCGTCCTGAATGATGCGGGTGACCTCGTCCTCCTCATAGGGGACGGCAGGGGCATTGCGCAGGTCGGCCAGGGTCAGATTGGCGAGCACCACCTTGGCCGCCACCCGCTCCTCGGCGTTCTCGGCGGCGATGCCCGCCAGCCGGTCCCCCGACTTCTCCTCGTTGGCCTTGGCCATGACCTCCCGCACTGTGTGGAAGTCATAGACGCGGCCCAGCAGCTTGGTCTTTAAAATCATAGGTTCCTCCTCTCCCGGCCTTCCCCGCCGGGTACACTGTTTGAAAAGGCCAGGGTCTTCACCACCACCGGCAGCACGCTGCCCCCGGCCACGGGGGCGCCGATGTCGATGTAGTCCCCCTCTTTGACGCTCACCCCGTCCAGGCAGAGCAGGGGACCTTCGCCCCCCATGGCCTGGCCCAGGACCTTGGCCATGTCCCGCTCCACCACCACCACGGGAAAGTACCCCGCCCCCCGCAGGGGCTCAAGCCCCGCCCGCAGGCCCCGGGCCAGCTCGGCCACCCGCTTGTAGGGGGGCGACACCTCGCCGGTGAGGGCCAGGGCCACCTGGCATAACCCCTCCTGGTCGGCGTACCGCCTGAGCTTCCGCTCCACCGCCGCCGCCAGGGTCTGGGCGTCCCCCGCCTCCTCTCCTTGGGTGAGCCGAAGGACGGGGAGATTTTTCAGGGGGAAGGCCACCTCCCGGCAGTGGATGGTGGAGCCGGAGACCTCCACCGAGTGGGCCCCCGCCCCCACCACCGTGGCCCGGATGGTTTCGGCGCCCCGGACCAGTTCATAGCCCGCCCCCTCCAGCCGCCGCCGGAGGGCGGGCCCCAGCAGAGGGCCGATGTCCCCAAAGGCCCGCCAATCTGACGGTGGGGCCCACATGCAGTCGGCCACTCCTCCTGAAAAGGAGAGGACCTTTACATCATTTGGAATGGCCCGCGCCAGCACCTCCGTCATGGCGTCCAGGAGGGGGGCCAGGTCGGCGGCCTCCACCCGCTGCCCCAGGGCCGGCACCAGACCGGACCAGGGTGCCAGCACCGGAGAGCGGTAGACTACCCGGCCCTCCCGGTCCAGCTTCAGAAGCCGCCCGCCGATGTCCAGACAGTCGGTGTCCAGAAGGGCGCCATTGTCGTAGAGAGCCAGGTTAGAGGTGCCGCCGCCGATATCAAAGTGTAATACCTTGCACCGATGCTCCCTAGAGTATTCATCCGCCCCCGCTCCCCGGGCGGCCAGGATGGATTCCAGGTCGGGTCCGGCGGTGGCCACCACGAAGTCCCCGGCAAACTCCGAGAGGGCGGCCAGGACGGTCCGGGCGTTCTCCTTCCGGGCGGTTTCCCCGGTGATGATGACCGCCCCCGTCTCCACCTCCTCCCGGCGGAGCCCCGCCTTTTGGTACTCCTCCGCTACGATGGACCGGACGCCATCGGCGTCGATGACGGTATCCGAGAGGAGTGGCGTAAAGTGTATGGCGCTGCGGTAGACGATCTCCCGCTCCGTGATGGCCACCCGGGGCACCGTGAAGGGGCTGGCCCGGTTTTCCAGAGTCAGGTGGGAAATCACCAGCTGTGTGGTGGAGGTGCCGATGTCAATGCCTACCGACCGAAGTGTTTCTCTCATTCCGGCACCTCCACCACGGGGTCCCCGCAGCGCGGGGCGGGCGTCAGCCCGTAAAATCGGAGCATTGCGGAGGTTTTCCGCAGGGGCAATTCATTTGCCCCGAGGATGTGAAGTCTAAGAAAGGGGCCCCCAGGCTGCCCCGCAGCCTGGGGAGGCAATGTGCCAATGTCAATGCCCACCGATTTCAGGGTCTCCCTCACGGCCGTCCCCCCAGTTCCCCGGCCCGGGCGAGCAGGTCCTTGACCTCCGCCGCCGTCATGGGTAAGGGGTTGGCCGCCATGCAGCCGTCGGCCAGAGCGGCGGCGGCCAGGTCATCCAGAGCCGCCTTCAGTTCCTCCGGCTCCACAGGCAGCCGGTCGGGGAGGCCGAGGGCGGCGCGCAATCGGGCCAGAGCGGCGGAGAGGGCCCTGGGAGTGCCCGCCAGGCCGCAGAACTTGGCCAGGGCGGCATACCGGGCCGCCGCCCGACGGTCTCCGGCGTTGCGGAGGACCACAGAGGGCAGCAGCACAGCGTTGAGCCGGCCGTGAGGCAGGTGGAACCGCCCTCCCAGGGCGTGGGCCATGGCGTGGCAGACCCCCAGCCCGGCGGCATTGAAGGCCATGCCCGCCATGCAGGAGGCCAGGAGCATGTCCCCCTTGGCCCCCAGGTCCCCGGCGAAGGCGGCGGGCAGCCGCTCATAGGCCAGGGCAAAGGCCTTTTCCGCCAGGGCGTCTGAGAAGGGACTGCTCCCCTTTGCCACAAAGCCTTCGGCGGCGTGGGTGAGCACGTCCATACCGGTGTCGGCGGTGACCTTGGGCGGCACCCCTTCCAGGAGGCTGGGGTCCAGGATGGCGGTCTCCGCCAAAAGCCCCTCCTCCACCAGGGGGTATTTGATGCCCCGCTCGGTGTCGGTGAGGACGGCGAAGGAGGTCACCTCGCTGCCGGTTCCCGCCGTGGTGGGGATGCACCACAGGGGCGGGCGGCCCTTGGAGAACCAGCACATGGCCTTGGCACAGTCCATGGGGGAGCCGCCGCCGAAGGCCACCACCGCATCGGGCCCAAAGCCCTCCAGGGCAGCCACCCCCTCCGCCACCAGCTTCAGGGAGGGGTCGGGCTCCACCTTGTCAAAGACCTCCACCGGCCCGGTGAGCCGCTCCAGGGCCCGTTTGGCCAGGCCGGAGGAGGAGAGAAAGCCGTCGGTGACCAGCAGCACCCGCTTCCCCGCCAGCCTTTCCAGGGCGCCCAGCGCCCCCGGGCCGAACCAGATCTCCGGCCGGATCGCAAATCGTTCCATACCCGTCCTCTTTTCTTGCCTTGATGGGGTTAGTATGGCAAAAGAAAGCAAAAATATAGGCCCCGGATAAAAAATCCGGGACCAACACAAAAAAGCCCCCGCAGGAACGGTGTGTTCCTGCGGGGGCAGCGTAGGTTTGATTTACTGTGCCACCTTGGCGCTCTCCTCGGCGGGACGGAAGGTCATGGTAAAAGTGCTCCCCTTGCCGGGGGTGCTCTCCAGGGAGATGGTGCCGCCGTAGAGGAGGACGATGTGCTTGACGATGGCCAGGCCCAGACCGGTGCCGCCGGTCTTGCGGGTCCGGCCCTTGTCCACCCGGTAGAACCGCTCAAAGACCCGCTCCTGGCTCTCCTTGGGGATGCCGATGCCGGTGTCCTTAACCACGATGTCCACCTTGTCCGCCTCCCGCTTCACGGTGACGTCCACCCGGCCGCCGGGCTCGTTGTACTTGATGCCGTTCTCCATCAGGTTGGTGAGGAGCTCCCGGAGCCGGCTGGGGGCCATGGCCACCTGGGCGTCGTCGCCGGAGATGTTCACGGTGATCTTGCCGTCCTGGGCCGCCTGCTCCAGGGCGGTCCTGCACTCCTCCGCCACGGCCAGCACGTCGGCCCGGTCGTCGGGCTGGGGCATGACCACCGACTCCAGCTCGGAGATCTTTAAAACGTCGTTGATGAGCTCGATGAGCCGGTCCACCTCCACGCCGATCATGGAGATGAAGCGCTTCTGGTCCTCCGGGTCCTTCACCATGCCCGAGTTCATCATGTCGGTGAATCCCTTGATGCTGGTGAGGGGGGTCTTGAGCTCGTGGGAGACGTTGGCGGCAAATTCGCTGCGGACGATCTGGAGCTTCTCCCCCTCCTGCTCCAGGGCCTCCTCCTTCTCCTCCAGAGGCTGTGCCGTCTTCTGGGCCAGCTTCCGGGCCAGGAGCAGGGTGAGGATCAGGGCCACCGCGGCGGCCACCAGGAAGCCCACCAGGCCCTGGAAGAAGAGGGCGTTGATGGAGGAGATGGGCATGGAGATGCGGCCGATGTTGCCGTCGGTGAACTGCTTGGCCTCGTAGAGCAGGGTCTCGCCGGTGGTCTCGCTTTTCCGCTCGGCCTCGCCCCAGCCGGTCTCCATGGCGGAGATGACCTCGGGCCGGTCGGCGTGGTTTTCGGTGACCTGGCCGTAGGTGTCGGAGAGGACGGTGCCGTCGGGGGCGATGATGGTGAGGCGCTTATCGGGGGCGGCCTCCTGGAGCTGGACGGCCCAGGCCTCAGGATCGGTGTAGTAGTTCTGGGCGTCCATCAGGTCCAGCAGCTCCACCAGGGTCTGCCGGGCCGCCGAGATCTCCCGGTCCCGGTAGGCCCACACCCCAAAGAGGCTGGAGAGGGCGATGCCCAGGGCCGCAATGAGGAAAAAGTAAGTAGTCAGACGTCTTTTCATGAAAACCTTCCTCCAAAATCGAGGGTCGGGTCAGACCATTTTGTAGCCCACGCCCCGCACCGTCTGGATATAGCCCTCCCCCAGCTTCTGACGGAGGGTCTTTACGTGCATGTCCACCGTGCGGGTCTCGCCGGCAAAGTCGTAGTCCCACACCGCCTGGAGGATGTCGTCCCGGGTGAGCACCATGCCCCGGTGGACGCACAGCAGCCGCAGCAGCTCGAACTCCTTGTAGGTGAGCTCCACCAGCTGCCCGTTCTTCCGCACCTCTCGGGCGGCGGGGTCGATCTCCAGGTCGCCGCAGGTGAGTACGCTCTCCGCCCTGGGGCGGCCGGCCCTGCGCAGCAGGGCCTTTACCCTGGCCTGGAGCTCCATGATGCCGAAGGGCTTGACCACATAGTCGTCCGCCCCCGTCTCCAGACCCTTTACCTTATCCATTTCGGAGGTGCGGGCGGTGAGCATGAGCACCGGCGTGTCCTCCAGCCGGGTATCGGTGCGGATGCGCCGGAGGATCTCCAGCCCGTCCATGCCCGGCAGCATGATGTCCAGAATGAAGAGGGAGGGCTTGTAGTCCTTGCCCTTTTCAAAGTACTCCTCCCCGGACTCAAAGCAGGCCACCTCGTAGCCCACGGAATGGAAATAATAGCGCAGCATCTCCCGGATGCTCTCATCGTCTTCGATGATCACGATGGTCTCCGCCATGGGGACACCCTCCTGTCGTACTGATGGTGCGGCCGCCGGCCGCCCAGGGCCTCATTGTCCAGTCCCAGCATATCACCTGGGGACCGGTCTTGCAAGCCCATCCGGTCCGCCTTACAGCTCGCCGGTCACGCAGAAGATGGCCCACTGAGCGATGTTCACGGCGTGGTCGGCCACGCGCTCCAGGTACTTGGCGATGATGATGAAGTCGATGGAGCTGTCGGCCTCGTCCTTGTTCTCGGCCACCTCCTCGATGAGCTCGCTCTTGATCTGCTGGAAGAGCTCATCCACCTCGTCGTCCAGGTTGATGACGGCGTGGGCGGTCTCCAGGTCCCGGCCGGTGTAGGCGCCGATGGCCTGCCGGAGCATGAGCCCCGCTTTGCACGACATGACGCCGATGTCCTGGGGCACCTTCACGTTCCCCTGCTTGGAGAGGAGGAGGGAGATCTCGGCGATGTTGGCGCACTGGTCGCCGATGCGCTGGAGGTCGGTGACCATCTTCATGGCCGCCGAGATGGCCCGCAGGTCCCGGGCCACCGGCTGCTGCCGCAGCAGGAGCTGGAGGCAG
The DNA here is from genome assembly GCF_052065695.1 of Intestinimonas sp. HCP28S3_D6. Classification (NCBI taxonomy): domain Bacteria; kingdom Bacillati; phylum Bacillota; class Clostridia; order Eubacteriales; genus Intestinimonas; species Intestinimonas sp. HCP28S3_D6. The sequence goes on along the minus strand of NZ_JBQHTM010000002.1, from coordinate 103,725 downwards.
CGGTTCTCGATGTCCCGCTCCATCTGGTCCATGGAGGAGGTCATGTCGATGGCCGCCTTGGCGGTGGACTCGTCGTCACTGGAGAGGCTCTCGGTGACCACGTCGATGGCGTCCTGGGCCACCCGGGCCATGACGGTGAGGGATTCGTTGAGCTCCAGGAGCTCCGCGTCAAAGGTCTTTCTCATATCAGCCAAACCTCCCGGTGATGTAGTCTTCGGTGCGCTGGTCCTTGGGTACGGAGAACATCTGCTCCGTGTCGCCGAACTCGATGAGCTCACCCAGCAGGAAGAAGGCGCACTTGTCCGAGATACGGGTGGCCTGCTGCATGTTGTGGGTGACGATGACGATGGTATAGTCGTTCTTCAGATCGGCGATGAGGTCCTCGATCTTGGAGGTGGAGATGGGGTCCAGGGCGGAGGTGGCCTCGTCCATCAGGAGGACGTCGGGCTCCACGGCCAGGGCCCGGGCAATGCAGATGCGCTGCTGCTGGCCGCCGGAGAGGCCCATGGCCGACTTCTTGAGCCGGTCCTTCACCTCGTCCCAGATGGCGGCGCCCCGGAGGGACTTTTCCACGATCTCGTCCAGCTTGGCCTTGCTGCGGATGCCGTGGGTGCGGGGGCCGTAGGCGATGTTGTCGTAGATGGACATGGGGAAGGGGTTGGGCTTCTGAAAGACCATGCCGATCTGCTTGCGCAGCCAGGTCACGTCCACGTCGGAGGAGTAGATCTCCCGGCCGCGGTAGCGGACGCTGCCCTGGATGGTGACCCCGGGGAGCAGGTCGTTCATCCGGTCCAGGGTCTTGAGGAAGGTGGATTTGCCGCAGCCCGAAGGGCCGATGAGGGCGGTGACCCGCCGCTCGGGGATCTCGATGTTCACATGCTTGAGGGCCTGGGTCTGACCGTAGAAGAGGTCCAGGTCCTTGGCGGTCAGGATGGGTTCCATATTGTTTCTCCTATCCCCGCGCCTTCTTGAGCTTCCGGCCCAGAAGGTTGGCGGTCAGGTTGATGATGAGGGTGAGGAGCATGAGGATGGCGGCGATGGCGAAGGCCACGTCGAACTCCGCCCGCTCCTTGGCGTAGACGTAGAGGGCCACGGTGAGGCTGGCGCCGGAGGAGTGGAGGAAGTTGTCCATGGAGGAGAAGAAATTGTTGAGGCTCATGCCCATGCCGGCGGTGAAGAGGAGGGCGGCCGACTCGCCCACGATGCGGCCGATGGAGAGGATGCACCCGGTGACGATGCCGTCGATGGAGGAGGGCAGCACCACGGTGCGGATCATGTGCCACTTGCCGGCACCCAGGCCCAGGGCGCCCTCCCGGTAGGACTGGGGCACCGTCTTGAGGGCCTCCTGGGTGGTGCGGACGATGGTGGGCAGGGTCATGATGACCAGGGTGAGGGAGCCCGCCAGCAGCGAGGCCTTCAGGCCCAGGAACTGACAGAAGAAGAGCATGCCCACCAGGCCGAAGATGATGGAGGGGATGCCGGTGAGGGTCTCGGTGGCAAACTCGATGGCGGCCACCAGCCGGCGGTTGCGGGCGTACTCGGTGAGGTAGACGGCGGCGCCCACGCCCAGGGGCAGGATGAAGATCAGGGTCACCACCACGATATACACCGTGTTGAGGATGTTGGGCAGGATGCCGATGGTGTCCTTGATATAGCTGGGCTCACTGGTGAGGAAGGACCAGGTGATATGGGGCAGGCCCTTGACGAAGATATAGCCGATGACGAAGAGCAGCAGGGCACAGGTGAGCACTGCGCAGAAGTAGAGCAGGAAGCGCAGCACCAGATCATAGGGCTTTCTCCTGCCGGAAAGCGGCTTCATTTCAGTCACAGAATATCACCCCTTCTTCCGTTTGAGCAGAGAGTTGAGGACTACGTTGATGAGCATGATGAAGAGGAAGAGCACCAGGGCGATGGAGAAGAGGGCCTGGCGCTGGAGGCCGGAGGCGTAGCTCATCTCGCTGGCCACGGCGGTGGTGAGGAAACGGACGGAGGAGAAGAGCGTGGGCATATTGGCCACGTTGCCGGCCACCATGATGACGGCCATGGCCTCGCCGATGGCCCGGCCGATGCCCAACACGATGGAGGCAGCGATGCCGCTGGAGGCCGCCGGGACGCTGACCCGGAAGATGGTCTCGATGTGGGTGGCGCCCAGGGCCAGGGAGGCCTCCTCATACTCCTTGGGCACCGCCTTGAGGGCGGTCTCAGAGACGGAGATGATGGAGGGCAGGATCATGATGGCCAGGACGATGATGGCGCAGAAGAGGCTGGCGCCATCGGGCAGGTTGAAGAGCTCACGGACGGCGGGCACCAGCACCATCATGCCGATGAGGCCGTAGACCACAGAGGGGATGCCGGCCAACAGATCCACCGCGGTGCGCACCACTCTGGCCAGCCTTGCAGGGGCCACCTTGGCCAGAAAGACCGCCGTCATAAAGCCCACCGGCACGCCCAGCACGATGGCGCCGGCGGTGCCGTAGATGGAGGTGAGGATAAAGGGCAGGATGCCAAAGGAGGGCTCGGCGGCGGTGGAGGCCCACTTGGTGCCGAAGAGGAACTCCACCAGCCCGATCTCTTTGATGGCGGGCAGGCCGGAGATGATGAGGTAGACGCTGATAAAGAGGACGAACACCACGGCGATGAGGCCGCAGAGGAAAAACACCGCGTTCATAAAGACTTCCATGGGGCGCAGCTTCTGTTTCATGGGGATATCGGCCTTTCTCTAGTTTTGGACGTACGGAAAGAGCCCCCTCGCGGACCGAGGGAGCTCTCGTTCAGGCGGTCTCAGTCCGGTCTGAGCGTTCCGTTTAGGCCACGGGCACAGCGCCCGCGCCGGCGATCAGGTCGGAAGCCTCAGTGGAGGTGGCCCAGTCAACGAAGGCCTGGGCGGCATCGGAGAGCTCGGTGCTGTCGCTGAGGATGAAGTTGAAGTTACGCTGGATGGCGTAGGTGCCGTCCAGGACGGTCTCCTCGGAGGGAGCCACACCGCCCACGGTGAGGGCCTTCACGGTGTCGTCCACGGCGGACAGGGAGGCGTAGCCGATGGCGTTGGGGTTGGAGGCCACGTTGGCGATGACCTCACCGGTGGAGGTCAGCTCGTTCTGGTAGACGCAGGCGTCCTCGGTGCCGGTGATGGACTCGAAGCCGTCACGGGTGCCGGAGCCGGCCTCACGGCCGATGGGCACGATCTGGCCGTCGTTGCCGCCCAGGTCGGACCAGTTGGTGATCTCGCCGGTGAAGATCTGGGCGATCTGCTCGATGCTCAGGTCGGCCACGGGGTTCTCAGGGTTGACAATGATGGCGATGCCGTCCTTGGCTACGGTGATCTGCTTCACGCCGGTCTCGTCGTCCTTCAGGTCACGGCTGGCCAGACCGATGTCGGCGGTGCCGTGCTGGGCGGAGGTGATGCCGGCGCCGGAGCCGGAGCCGGTGTACTGGACCTGCACGTCGGGCTGGACCTCCTTGAAGGCCTCGATCAGGGAGCCCATGACGCTCTCCATGGAGGTGGAACCGTTGGTCACCACGGTGCCGGAGAGCTTGGTCTCCTCAGCGGTCTGAGACTCGGTGGCGGGGGTGGTGGTCTCGGGGGCGGGGGTGCTGGAGGAACCGCCGGAGCAGCCGGCAAACAGGCTCACGCAGAGGGCCGCGGAGAGCAGCATAGCAAGTGTCTTCTTCATGATGATCTCATTCTCCAATCCATTTGGTATTCGGGTTTGATCTCTTAGTTTCCCTTGGAACGGCTATCAGTATACCGGCCTTTTGTAAAGTCTGCCTCCCCGGATCTGTAAAGTCTTTGTAAGTCCGTTTTTCCCGCTGTTTTTTGTAAAATCCTTGCGTCGTCTCCGATTTTACATTTCCTCTTTCGTCTATTTTGCCCCATTTTTCTCCCGCCTATTGGTCACGGGACGGTTTTTTGTTCCTTTTTTCTACTTTACATTTCTCCCACAGCCGCAAAAAGCAGTGTGCGCCGGACCCCTCTTGCCGGGTCCGGCGCACACAGACTTTACATTCGGTTTTGTATGGTTCCCGCCCGACTTTACAGACCCAGGAAGGCCCGCAGATCGGTGAGATCGGGGGCGATGTGGACGTGGGGCAGGTCCCGGAAATCCTCCGCCGGGGTGGTGCCGTTGAGGACGGCACAGAAGTCGGTCCCCGCCGCCGCTGCGGTCTTGGCATCGATGACGGTGTCACCGCAGTAGAGGGCCTCCCCGGGCGCCACGCCCAGCTTTCCCAGGACGGTGTTGAGCCCCTCCGGGTCGGGCTTGTTCCGGCTGACCATATCGCCCCCCACGATGAAGGCGAACTTCTCCGCCAGGCCGTGGCCGGCGAAGATGTCCCGCAGGGTGCCGGTGTGCTTGGTGCTCACCACGGCGGTGGGGACCCCCGCCTTTTCCAGGGCCAGCAGCAGCTCCTTGGCGCCGGGGCACAGGGGGGTGCCCGCCGCCTGCATGGGCCGGGCCACCTTGGAGAACTCTGACCGGAAGGTGTTTCGGCCAGCCTGGCTGTCGTCTCCGGTGAGGAGGGTGTAGGCGTCCTCCAGCACCATACCCACGGTGTGCCGGACGGTCTCCCGGTCGGGGATCGGGTGTCCCATAGCGGTCATACCCGCTTTGAAGCCGGCATAGATGGCGTCGGTGGCGTCCCCCAGAGTGTAGTCAAAGTCAAAGATCACTGCCTTGTAGTCCATGTGTCAAAACGCTCCTTGTGTGTATGTTCTCCCGTCACTCGTACTGCTTCCGTCCGGTGGTGCTGGGGATGCCCAGCTCGTCCCGGTACTTGGCCACGGTGCGGCGGGAGAGCTCGCAGCCCTCCCGACTCATGAGCTCGCAGAGCTTCTGGTCGGAGAGGGGCTTCTTCTTGTCCTCCCCGGCGATGAGCTTTTTGAGGAGGGCCTTGGCGGCGTCGGGCGAGGAGGCATCGGCGCTCCCCCCCAGGCTCCGGGAGAAGAAGTAGCTCAGGGGGTAGACCCCGCTGGCGCACTGGATGTACTTGTCCTTTCCCGTCCGGGAGACGGTGGACTCGTGGACCCCTACCCGCTGGGCGATGTCGGCCAGGGACATGGGCTTGAGGTGGCCGGGCCCGTGGCGGAAGAAGTCCTCCTGGAGCTCCAGGATGTGCTCGGCGCACTGGAGGAGCGTAGACCGGCGCTGCTCGATGGAGCGCACCACCCACTTGGCCTGCCGCACCTTCCCCATGAGGTACTCCTTCACCTCGCTGTCCTCGCTGTCCTTGAGCATGCGGCAGTAGTAGCTGCTCACGTTCAGGGACGGGAAGAAATAGTCGTTGGTGAGGATCTCAAAGTGGTCGGGGAAGTTGACCACAAAGATGTCAGGATTGATATAGGTGAGGTTCTCCCGGGCGGCAAAGCCGCTGCCCGGCCGGGGATTGAGGCTTCGGATGACCTCGCAGGCGGCGTGGACCTCCTCCTGGGTCACGCCTAGTGTCTTGGCGATGAGGCCATACCGGTTCTTGCTCAGGGCCTCCAGGTGGTCCTTGGCGATCTGGATGGCCAGGGCGTTGTCCTCGTGCCGCCGCTGGAGCTGGAGCACCAGACACTCGGAGAGGTTCCGGGCGCCCACGCCGGCGGGCTCCAGACTCTGGACCACCGCCAGGGCCTTTTCCACCACCTCCATGGGCTGCTCCATCTGAGTGGCCAGATCTTCCAGAGGCTCGTCCAGCCAGCCGTTCTGGTTGAGAGACTCCACCAGAAAGCGCCCTGCCGCAAGCACTTCTGGGGAGAGCTCCATGACCTGGAGCTGAGAGAGCACATACAAATAGAGGTTTTCCTCCGTCTCATCGGCGTTGCCGTAGTTGGAGATGGGGTCCTTCCCATCGTCCTCCGTGTCCTGCTGATGATAGACCCGGTTCTGGGTGTCGGTGGACTCCAGCCACTCCAGCTTCCGCTGGAGCACCGAGGCCTCATCCTGACTGCCGTACTTCTCCTCCATCTCCAGCACCGGGTTTTCCTGAACCTGGTTTTCAATGTACTCCAGAAGTTCCTGGGAGCCCATCTGCAGAATCTCCATCGACTGCATCATCTGCGGTGACAGCGTCTGGGTCTGCTTCATTGACATATTCAGTTCCACACTTCCGCCCCCTCTTGCATACCAACATACATACTTTATCAGTATAGCAAATTCGAGCGGAAAAGACAATCTTAGCCCTCGTAGAAAAGGGTAGAAATCCTGTTCCATTTCCTGACTTCCATATGCCCGGAAGCCCCTCCGGGCGCCGGCCCTCACCCTGTACGTTCTGATTTTGGGCGCGATTCAGGACCTGTCTCTTCCTCCAGCAGCCGCCCGTCGCTGTAACGCAGGCACCGCCGGAGCCGGGCCTCCCCCCGCTTGATGGTGCGGGAGACCGTGGACTTGTTCACCCCCATCTGCTCGCCGATCTGACGCATGTTCAGGCCCTGCCCGTAGTAGAGCAGCAGAAACTGCCGCTGGCGGGCGGTGACGTCCTGCCGCAGCGCCTTGGCCAGATTTTCCTTGAGCTTGTCCAGCTGCTGGACGTTGTCGGCCGCCATCTCTCTGGTATAGACCGCCATGTCGGCGGCGTAACTCAGGCCCCGCTTATAACGTGTATTTGCCATTGCGGCGATACCCCCTGTCATAGTAGCGTTCACACAGGACGGCCAGATCCCTGGCCTCCCGCCACATGACCGTGAGCATGCGGATTCTACCCTCCATGGTGCTCCTCTGGTCAGGGTCCAGCTCCGGCAGCTGCGCCTGGAGTTCCCTCAGGCGTTGCCGGAGAACCGTTGCCTGGGCCCGATATTCGACGGAAATCTCAATCAGTGTCATCGTTTGCTCTCTCGTCCTCCAACCCTTGTTGTTCTGCGGCACAGGCCGGACACAGGCGGCCGCCGTTCTCCCAGAGAACGGGGTCATACCGGTACAGCTCCCCGCCGCAGCGCCGGCAGTAGGCCGCCGGCCTGGCGCGCTGGACGTCCCGCAGCGGGTACGCCCGGGTCCTCCCTCTCCTCGTCATGCTCCTCCCCAAAAAAGTTGCACGTTTTTTTCTTTTACCTGTTGACAATCAGCCTCCTTTCTGCTAGAATAAACGTCGCTGCGGACGAGCGCACATCTCATCTGCTGGTGTAGCTCAGCTGGTAGAGCAGCTGATTTGTAATCAGCAGGTCGGGGGTTCGAATCCGTCCACCAGCTCCACAACTTCATATGGAGGAGTTCCCGAGTGGCCAAAGGGGGCAGACTGTAAATCTGTTGTCGTCGACTTCGGTGGTTCGAATCCACCCTCCTCCACCACGTCGGAGCAAAGTTCGCTTTGCTCCGACGCTTTTTTATGCTTTGCATGAAAAAGCGTCATCCGCCCGCTTCCTTGCTCCTCCTCTCCAAACCGCAACCGCTACGCTGGGTTGCGGTTTGGTGGCCGCCCTGCGGGCGGCTTTTCATCTGCGGTGACCCCGTCAGGGGTTGCCGTTTTTCTTTTGCGAAGGTGGATTCGAAAGCCGGCTCTTGGCGGTGCGCCGGTGGCGCGCCGCAACCGGCGCGGTTTTTCCGCAGAAAAGCGAATCCACCCCCACTGTCTCCCCTTTCTATCTTTCTGACAAGAGGTAAAAGTGGAACAGAAAACAGAATTTTCTCCATCTTTGTGCACAGTGTGTGGAAGTAAAAAAGCTCCTCATCTCCTCTCTCCGTACCGCCAAAAGTGGTACCACTCAGAAACCGCCCCGCTGATTTTATATAGAACATATGTTCTATATCGTGCATGTATCATAGCACCATTTCGATACCAACGTCAATGCAACTTTCCGGTTTTTTCCTCGCTCCCTCCCCGGAAAAGTACGCAAAAAAGGACCGCCGTTCTCTCGAACAGCGGTCCTTTTTCATTTCGATTGGTCCTCAGACCTCCATGATGACAGGCAGGATCATGGGGTTGCGCTTGGTCTTTTTGTAGAGGAAGCCAGACAGGTCGCTCTTGATCTCGCCCTTGATGGCGGACCAGTCGGTGGTGTGGGTGCGCTCGCAGCGCTCCAGGGCCTCCACAGCCACCCGGCGCAGCTCCTCCATGAGCCCCTCGGACTCCTTGACATAGACGAAGCCGCGGGTAATGATGTCGGGGCCGGAGACCACGGCGCCGTTCTCGCCGGACATGGAGGTGACCACCACGATCATGCCGTCCTCGGCCAGGTGCTTCCGGTCACGAAGAACCACGCTGCCCACGTCGCCCACGCCGTAGCCGTCCACAAAGACCTTGCCAGCGGGGACAGTGCCGTTGAGCTTGATGGAGTTGTGGGTGACTTCGATGATCTTGCCGATGTCACTGATGACGATGTTCCGGGGGTCCATGCCCATCTCCTGGGCCAGCTTGGCATGGATCTTCAGGTGGCGCTGCTCGCCGTGGAGGGGGATGAAGAACTTGGGCTTGACCAGGGCGTGGATGATCTTCAGCTCATCCTGGCAGGCGTGGCCGGAGACGTGAAGCTCCCCTGCCCGCTCGTTGACCACCTCGGCCCCTTTGCGGTAGAGCTCGTTGATGACGTTGCCGATGGAGTTCTCGTTGCCGGGGATGGCGGAGGCGGAGAGGATGACCCGGTCGCCGGCCTGGATGTCCACCTGCTTGTGGGTGGAGAAGGCCATGCGGGTGAGGGCGGACATGGTCTCGCCCTGGCTGCCGGTGGTGATGATGCACACCTTGTTCTTGGGCAGGCTCTTGATGTGGTTGACGTCCACCAGGGTGCCCTCAGGGATGTTCATATAGCCCAGCTCGGTGGAGACCCTCAGGGCGTTCTCCATGCTCCGGCCGGTGACGGCCACCTTCCGGCCGTACTTGGCGGCCACCGAGATGACCTGCTGGATGCGGTCCACGTTGGAGGCGAAGGTGGTGACGATGATGCGCTGGTCGCAGCCCCGGAAGAGGGCGTCGAAGGAGGCGCCCACGCACCGCTCGCTCTTGGTGTAGCCGGGCCGCTCCACGTTGGTGGAGTCGCACAGCAGGGCCAGGACCCCCTTCTTGCCCAGCTCTCCCAGCCGGGCCAGGTCGATCATGCCGCCCTGGATGGGGGTGGAGTCGATCTTGAAGTCGCCGGTGTGGATGACGGTGCCGATGGGGGTCTTGATGGCGAAGGCCACGGCGTCAGCGATGGAGTGGTTGACGTGGATGAACTCCACGGAGAACTTGCCCGCCTTGACCACCTCGCCGGCCTCGCAGGTGATGAGCTTGGTCTTGTCCAGGAGCCGGTGCTCCTCCAGCTTCAGCTTCACCAGGCCGGCGGTCATGCGGGTGGCGTAGATGGGGGCGTTGACGCTGCGCAGCAGATAGGGGATGGAACCGATGTGGTCCTCGTGGCCGTGGGTGAGGAAGATGCCCCGGATCTTGTCCTGGTTCTTGATGAGGTAGGTGAAGTCGGGGATGACCACGTCGATGCCGTACATATCGTCGTCGGGGAAACCCATACCCACGTCCACCACGATGATGTCGCCGCCGTACTCATATACCGTCAGGTTCTTGCCGATCTCGTTGAGACCGCCGAGAGAAATAATCTTCAGTTTTTCTGCCATAAAAGTATGCTTACACTCCTTTTTTCAGTCGATGGATGGAAGGGATGCAGGCACAGGGGCGCAGCAAAACAAAGCCAGAGATCCGCTCCGCGCTTTCCGGCCCTGCCTCGCCGGAAAAAGAGAGCGCTCCCCCGCTGGAAGCCGCGACGCCCTATCCTGTTTTTGCCTTATAATCAGTGCCGGAGCACATAAAGCCATAAAAAGACGGTCCGTCCCCACCGTTGGAGCGGCGGGGGAAAATGACCCATTACGCGTAGTATACCACATTCCACAGGGAAAGTATACAAGAAATTTGTCCGTTGCCCCATCGAGAAGGATTGCGCTTCCAGTGGAGATATGCTATACTGGCCGTGCTGAACTGAATATGCTGCGTCTGGTGGAGCAATGCGCTCTGAAAAGGGAAGCGGGGTGAGAGTCCCCCACAGCTACCACTACTGTGTAAGGCGACAACTGGCCATATGCCACTGTGTAAACGGGAAGGCGGCCACGCGGATGAACCGAAAGTCAGGAGACCTGCCAGACTGCAATACGGGGGAGATTTTCCGGGTTAGGGGGAATTGCCTTACTTTCAGGATCTTGCTCTGTATGCAATTCAGGGCAGGATTTTTTTATTTCCCATACGGGAAGAGAAAGGAAGGCATCCCATGAAAAACCTGTGGAAACGCACCGCCTGCGGCCTGTTAGCCGCACTGATGCTGCTGGGCGCCGGCTGCTCCGGCCAGCCCGCAGCATCTCCCGCCCCAGCCGAGACCACACCTGTCCCCTCCGAGACGGCGGAGCAGACCAAGACCACCACCTTTGTGGACGATCTGGGCCGGGAGCTGGAGCTGGAGCTGCCCATCACCCGGGCCTGTGTAGCCAACCGCTACAACAACGAGCTCATCCGGGCCGTGGGCGCCGGAGACTGCGTGGTGGGCGTGGATATCTACACCTCCCAGGACAGCGTGTACTGGCCCCAGTTCGGCGAGGATGAGACCTTCGGCAAGGACGAGTACGACTATGAAAAGATCGTCTCCCTGGCCCCCCAGGTCCTGATCGTGCCCAAAAACGGTAAGGTGGAGGAGTCCATCGAGGCCCTGGAGCCCTTCGGCATCCAGGTGGTGGTCATCACCGGCTGGGACAACTCCGACGTGCCCAAGCAGATCCGCCTGTGCGGCACCCTCTTCGGCAAGGAGGAGCAGGCCGAGGAACTGGTGGACTTCTATCAGGGTCCGGTGGACTACATCAACCAGCAGCTCCAGCAGGTGACAGAGCGCAAGACGGTCTACTGGGAGTACGGCGGCGACTACACCACCTGTATCCCCGGCACCTCCAATGACGGCTGGCACAACATGATCCTCATGGCCGGCGGCGAGAACATCTTCGGTGACGCCTCCCTGGCCGGCAAGGACATCGACCCGGAGCAGATCCTCCTGGCCGATCCCGACCTCATCGTGAAGATCTACGCCGGCGAGGTGGTGGGCAACAGCGGCGTCTTTACCGCCCCGCCCCAGGAGGAGTTCGCCACCAAGGCGGAGGAGATGCTCAAGCGGGAGGGCTGGAGCGACCTGACCGCGGTGAAGGAGGGCAATTTCTACCTCAACACCGCCTTTATGAGCGGCGGTCTGGGCAAGATGATCGGCGCGGCCTACATGGCCAAGTGGCTCTATCCCGACCTGATGACCGAGCTGGACCCGGACGCCATCTTCACCCAGTGGATGGCCTATCAGGGCTTTACCCCCAACGCCCCCCACTACTACCATATGCCCGCCCAGGATGCGGCCGCCTGAGCCGGAGGAGCGGACCGCCGCCCTCAGCGGCCGCTATCTGGCCCTGAGGGCCCGGAAACGGCTATGGCTGTGCCTGGCAGTCCTGCTGCTCCTGGCCGCCGCCCTGGCCGCCTGCTGCATGGGGGTGGCCGACCTGACCCCCGGCCGACTGCTCGCCACCTGGCTGCCGCCCCTGCGCCCCCTTCTGGGGAGCGCCCCCCTCACGGAGACGGAACAAAACGTCCTGCTGATGCTGCGGCTGCCACGGGTGGCCATGGCGGTGGTGGCCGGGGCCGGATTGGGCTGCACCGGCACCGTAATGCAGGCCATCACGGGAAACGCCATGGCCAGTCCCTTCACCACCGGCCTCTCCAACGCCGCCGCCCTGGGCGCGGCGCTGGTGGTCCTCTTCGGCGGCTTCCCGGTCTATCTCCAGGAGAGCGCCATGGTCCTGGCGGCCTTTATCATGACCATGCTGTGCGCCGCGCTGGTCTACGGCATCTCCTCCCTGCGGGGCCTTGGGCCGGAGACCCTGGTCCTCACCGGCATCGCCCTCAACTACCTCTTCAGTGCCGTCAACTCCAGCATGCAGTACATCGCCAACGAGCAGCAGCTCCCCGCCATCATCCACTGGACCTTCGGCAGTCTCACCGGCGGCAGCTGGTGGGACGTCGCCATCATGGCCCTCTTCCTGGCAGTGGTCTACCCTCTCTTCGCCTCCCGGGCCTGGGCCATGAACCTCATGTCCTCCAACGGCGACGAGAGCGCCGCCGCCCTGGGGGTCCACGTGCGCAACACCCGCCTGGTCCTGGGCGTGGGCGTGGCCTTTCTCACCGCCTCCGTGGTCAGCTTCACCGGCATCATCGGCTTTGTGGGGCTGGTGGCCCCCCATATTGCCCGCTTCCTCATGGGGGGAGACCACCGGTATCTCCTCCCCTTCTCCGCCCTGTGCGGGTCCATTCTGGTGCTCGTCGCCGACACCGTGGGGCGGGTGGCCTTCTCCCCCACCACCCTGCCGGTGGGGATCGTCGTCTCATACGTGGGGGTTCCCCTCTTCCTGTACCTCATTCTGAGAGAGAGGTGGGGCAGAGCATGAGCGCTTTGGAACTCTCCGGGCTCTCCTTCTCTTACCGGCAGCACCCCGTCTTCCACAGCATCTGTCTTTCTGTGGAGGAGGGCCGTTTCTGCGCTCTGCTGGGGTCAAACGGCGCCGGAAAGACCACCCTGCTCAAATGTGTCAACCACCTGCTCCGGCCAAGCGAAGGCCGGGTGCTGTGGCGTGGTGTGGACACCGGCCGTCTCACCATGCGGGAGCGGGCCCGGATCTACGGCTACGTCCCCCAAAATACCCAGGTCAGAGCGGGACTCAACGTTTTCGAAACCGTCCTCTCCGGCCGCCTCCCCCACATGGGCCACCGGGCCTCCCCCGCCGATGTGAACGAGGTCTCCTCCCTGCTGGAGGAGCTTGGTCTGGCAGAGCTGGCTTTCCGCCCCCTCCACCAGCTCAGCGGCGGGGAGCGACAGCGGGTGCTCATCGCCCGGGCCCTGGCCCAGGCCCCGGAGGTGCTGCTTCTGGATGAGCCCATCAGCAGTCTGGATCTCCGGTATCAGTACGAGATCATGGACCTGCTGCGCCGGGTCTCCCGGGAGCGGGGACTCACCGTAGTGGCCGTCCTCCATGACCTGAACATGGCGGTGGAGTATGCCGACGAGCTGGCCCTTCTGAAAGCCGGACAGCTGTACGCCAAGGGGACGCCCCGACAAGTACTGACGGAACAGGCCGTGGAGGATGTATTCGGCATCCGCATGGAGCTGATGACCATAAAGGGCCGTTCTGTCCTGCTGCCGGTCCGGGACGCCGTGGCGCCCTCTTCCCCGTGATCTTCTCCTTTTCAAGGGGCACTCCTTATGCTACAATGGAGAGACCATTCTGACTTTTGAGAGGAGCTGTCTGCATGGAGGAGATCCGGCCCGGCCGTTACCGCCACTTCAAGGGGAAGGAGTACCGGGTGCTCTACACCGCCCGCCACTCCGAGACCCTGGAGCCCATGGTGGTCTACCAGGCCCTCTACGGGGAGCGGGGCATATGGGTCCGCCCCGCCGCCATGTGGGGGGAGCACGTGGAGCGGGAGGGCTATTCCGGCCCCCGCTTCACTTATCTGGGCGAGGAGGCATAAACCGTGAACATCCAGATCTTTGGCAAAAACAAGTGCTTTGACACCAAGAAGGCCCAGCGGTATTTCAAGGAGCGGGGCGTGAAATTTCAGGCCATCGACCTTCTGAAGTACGGCATCAGCCGCGGCGAGCTCACCAGCGTGAAGAACGCGGTGGGGCTGGAGGCCCTGCTGGACCCCAAGGCCGCTGACGCCGCCCTGGTGACCTACCTGGCCTACGACGAGGACAAGCTGGAAAAGCTGCTGGAGGACCCCAGGCTCCTCCGCACCCCCATCGTCCGCAACGGGAAGCAGGCCACCGTGGGCTACTGCCCCGAGGTGTGGAAGACCTGGACCTGAGGAGGCCCTCCATCCGAACCGGGCGCGCTCATAAAACCTTCCCCCTGAAAGGGGGAAGGTTGATGGCCCTGCGGCCTTGCGCTCTTTGTGGGGCATGGTTTCCCAGGCGCGCCAAACCACATACAAAAATGGGGCCCCCGCGCGAGCCCAGCGCAGCGGGTCGCGTGGGGAGAGGACGAGCAAGGGAGCGGAGTGAGAAATGCCCGACAGCCGGGGAAACCCCACAAGGCTGACCAGCCTTGTGGGGAAAGAACGAACAGTGGAACGAGCGAGACCTGCCCACAAGGGCAGGGCGAGGGATGTGAAACTTGTGAGGATGCAACGGTGCGGACTTTGCGAGGACGACAAAACCCGTTTCTTTTTCCCTGCTGGAAAAAGAACGGTTTTTGCAATCCAAAAAAAGGGGCTCCCAAGGGGGTTAGGTGGCTCCAAATAGGAATCCGGCGGCCCGTCTTTACGCCCCCATTGAGCACCAGCCCCGTCTACGGTAGACTACCTGGTTGGAACAGGGACAAGCCGTGGTCCTATCCAACATTTTTTCGCCGCCTGCGTAGGTGGTTATCGCAGCGTGATGGCGCTGCCCGATATTTCTTCTATTGGGGGGCTCAGCTCCGTCCCTCTTCACTCTTCACTATTACCTCTTCCTTTGTCTGTGGGGCGCGACGCCCCGGCGCGCCTGCCCTACCGCACAAAAACGCCCCTCCGGGCTGGTCAAGCCAGCCCGGAGGGGCGTTGCGTCTTATTTCCGCTTCTTATCTCTCAGGTAGATGTGCTTCGTATGCGGATTGCTGGTCTGCCGCACATCCACTTCAAAGCGGTCGATGCTCTTGATGAGCTGGGTCAGCTTGGAAAAACCGTAGTTCCGGGGATCGAAGTCGGGCTGCTGCCGGATGAGCAGGTTGCCCAGCTCCCCCATGAAGGCGTAGCCGTCCTCGTCGGCGATCATGTCCATGGCGTCGGCGATGAGGTGGACCACCTCCTTGGGCACCTTCTTCTGGGCGGGCGCCGGGGCGGGCTGGGGCTCCGGTTCCGGCTCGGAGGCAGGCGCCGGGGCGGGCTCCGCCGTCTTTTTCCGGCCATTCTTGCCACCCTTGGCGGTCTCCGTCTTGGGGGGCTCCGGCTCGGTCTTGGCAGGTGCTGAAGCACTCTCCGCCGCCTGGGCCGCCACCTCCTGCTCCGCCGTGGCCAGGGCGGCCTTGGCCTCCGCCCGGATGACCTCAATATAGATGAACTTGTCGCAGGCCACGATAAAGGGATTCGGGGTCTTCTTCTCCCCCATGCCGATGACCTTCTTCCCCGCCTCCCGGAGCCGGGTGGCCAGACGGGTAAAGTCAGAGTCGCTGGACACCAGCACGAAGCCATCGCAGCTGCCGGTATACAGGATGTCCATGGCGTCGATGATCATGGCCGAGTCGGTGGCGTTTTTGCCGGTGGTGTAGCTGTACTGCTGGATGGGGGTGATGGCGTTCTCCAGCAGGATGGGCTTCCAGGAGGCCATGTTGGGGGTGGTCCAGTCCCCGTAGATCCGCTTCACCGTGGGGGTGCCGTAGACGGCGATCTCGGCCATCACGTCCCGCATGGCGGTGCGGGAGGCGTTGTCGGCGTCGATGAGCACCGCCAGGCGCAGGCTCTGGTCGTTCTGCTGTGGCATATGGTCCCTCCTTCCGGCGGCTCAGCCGTCGCTGAGCACGAAGTGGTAGAACCGGAGCATCTCATACCAGTCGTCGGTGGAGAAGCACACCGTCTTGCCCTCCTCCAGGGTGGCGCCGGGGTAGAAGCTCTTGGAGTAGGCCAGCTTGTGCTCCCGGAAGCGGATCTGACTGTCAAAGTGGTCGGGCATGGGCACCTTACACTTGTGGGCCTTCTCCACCGCCTCCTTGGCTCCGGAGCGGATGCGCTCCACCGCCAGGTCTGGGTGGATGGACAGCACGCCGCCGCCCACGCCCTTGTTCACCGGCACGGTGACCATCTCGGGAATGAGCTCCTTGGCGAAGTCGCACAGGTCCTGGTCACCGGAGAGGAAGGCCACGGGCACGCCGTAGTACCCGGCGGTGTAGGTATTGATGAGGAACTCGCTGGCCAGGACGCCGTTGAGCAGGACGTGCTCATTGCGCAGGTTCATGGTGTGGGAGAGCGGGTTGCCGGGGCAGGAGGCCCAGGCGTGGTAGCCGGTGAAGAGGACCGCCCCAAAATCGTCGGTGTCCAGGCCGGACATCATGGAGAGGAGGTCGCCGGTCCAGCCCCGGAGGATGTGGACCTCCTTGGGGAGGGCGGAGACGTCGATATTCCGGGCGGAGTCGTGGGCGTCCTTGAGGAGGATGCCTTTGGCTCCTCCCTCCAGCGCGCCCTTGCAGGCCGCCTTGACCTCCCGGGTCATCTGCTTCTGGAAGGGGCGGTAGTCGTCCATGGTGGAACGCTCGGTCTCCGACCAGTCGGTGATGCCGCAGGTGCCCTCAATATCGGCACTGATGAATACATTCATGGGAAACATTCCTTTCCTTTCAAGTGTGCGCGTCAGGAAAAAAGGACGCCGGCCGGCGTCCTTCTTTCCTGACGGGGCGGCCTCCCGGCCGCCCCGTGACATTTGGGATCAGGTATCGTCCTCAATGAGGCCGTAGCCGCCGTCGTTGCGCCGGTACACCACGGAGAAAGCGCCGTCGGCGTCGGCGTTCTTGAAGGCGAAGAAGGTGTGATCCACCAGGTTCATCTGGAGGATGGCCTCATCCACCGTCATGTGCTTGATGGGGAAACGCTTGGTGCGGACGATCTTGAACTCGGACTCCTCCTCCTCGGGGGCGAAGTCGGAGATCTCAGAGGCGTCCACCGACCGCTCGAAGGCGTCGGTGCGCAGGCGTTTTTCCAGCCGGGCCTTGTTTTTGCGGATCTGGCGCTCCATACCGGAGACGCAGGCATCGATGGAGGCACGCATATCAGAGGTGCTCTCAGAGGCGCGGAGGATCATGCTGCCGGAGCGGACCGTGATCTCGCAGACGTTCCGGTCCTTTTCTACACTAAAGACGACGGAGGCCTCCCCTTCATTTTTGAAGTAGCGGTCCATCTTTCCCACCTTTTTCTCGGCGTAGGCGTGGACGGACGCGGGCAGAGTAACCTTCTTGTCTGTAAATACGAACTTCATGCGATTCAGCTCCTTCTTTCGCCCCGGTGGGGGCTGTGCTCGTCAGATCGTGGAACTTCCCATTTCTGACATCTTTATTATAACAGCCCTCCACGGAAAAGTCACTCACAATTTATGAATTTTTCACAAATTACGTAAAAGGTGTTCCGTCATTTTGTCAGGTCTTCTCACTTTACCTGCACACCGTCGATCAAGACATACTCTACCCTGCTCATCCAGTCCAGGGGATGGCGGTCGGTCACCACCACGTCGGCGTCCTTCCCCGGGGTGAGAGAGCCCACCCGGTCGGCCACCCCTGCCAGTCTGGCCCCATTGAGGGTGATGGCCTTCAGAGCCTCCTCGGGCTCCAGGCCGCTGCGGGCGGCCACGGCGGCGCAGAGGGTGAGGTGCTGTATGGGGATGACGGGGTGGTCGGTGCAGATGGCGATCTCCACCCCCGCCTTTGCCAGGAGAGCCGGGTTCTCAGGGGTGCTGTTGACCAGCTCCGGCTTGCTCCGGTCGGTGAGGATGGGCCCGGTGATGACGGGAATGTGCTCCCTGACCAGTAGTTCAGGGAGGAGGTGGGCCTCGGTGCCGTGGACCACCACCAGCTTCAGCCCGAACTCCCGGGCCAGCCGTACTGCCGTTGCAATGTCGTCAGCCCGGTGGGCGTGGATGTGGACAGGGACCTCCCCCCGCAGAGCCGGGAGCATGGCCTCCAGCTTGGGGTCGAAGTCGGGGGGATCGGTGTCCTCCTCGGCGTCGGCCTTGTTCTGCTTGTCCATGTATTCCAGGGCCTTGGAGCACTCCGCCCGGATGATGGCGGCGGTGCCCATGCGGGTGATGGGGGTCTCCTTCCGCTCGTTATAGACCGATTTGGGGTTCTCCCCCAGGGCCAGCTTCAGGGAGGCCGGCTCCCGCACCACCATCTCCTCGGCCCACCGGCCCACCGTCTTGACCACCAGGCCCTGGCCATTGATGGGGTTGCCGCTGCCCGGGCCGGTGAGCACCGTGGTCACCCCCGCCTCCCGGGCCTCCCGGAAGCAGCGGTCCATGGGATTGAGGCCGTCCAGGGCCCGGAGGTGGGGGGTGCAGGGGTCGGTGGACTCGTTGTCGTCCTCCGACTCAAAGCCCAGGCCGTCCCCGCACATCCCCAGGTGGCAGTGGGCGTCCACGAAGCCGGGGACGATATGTCCCCCCGCCGCGTCCAGCACCGGGCCCGTCCAGTCCTTGGGACACTCCTCCATGGGGCCCACCGCCTTGATCTTGCTCCCCTCCAGCAGCACATAGCCGTTGGGGATCACCGGAGCGTCCATGGGGTGGACCACACCGTTTTGAATGAGCATAGATTCGCCGTCCTCTCTCTTTTTTGTGTATCACGCAAAACAGGGCGCGGTCGTAAGACCGCGCCCTGTCAGATCCATGGCAGAACTGCCGTCTGCGGACCGGTCGCCTTACCGGCGGCCGCCGCCCCGGCGGCTGCTGCGCTTTTCAGTATACTTCATCTCGGAGAGCTTGCTGTCCGAGGCCTGCATGAAATGCTTGAGCCGCTCCTCAAAGGTCTCCGGCTCACTGGGCTGACGGCTGAAGCCGCCCTGGCGTCCGCCACCCTGACGGGGGCCGCCGAAACCGCCGCTCCGGGGTGCACCGCCCTGACGGGGGGCGCCCGGTCCACCGGTCCGCTGGGGCCGGGGCGGGGGATCCATGGCCTTCTTGATGGACAGATTGATGCGGTTGTTGTCATCGATGCCGATGACCTTGACCTTGACCTCCTGTCCCTCCGTGAGATGATCCTTTACGTCATTCACGTAAGTATAGGCGATCTCGGAGATATGCACCAGACCCGACCGACCGCCGGGCAGCGACACGAAGGCGCCGAACTTCGTGATGCCTGTCACTTTTCCTTCTACAATAGAACCTACACCAAACTCCATACTACTTCCATGATCCTCCTTGAATTTTCACCCGGTCTCTCTCTGAACAGACGGCCCGTCAGTTGGTGATGACGATGACCTTCTCTCCGGGTACCACCAGGCCTAGTTTATCCCTGGCGATGTCGGCGATCCGGTCGGGATCGTCGGGATTGGCCACGTCCTCGGCCAGATCGGCGTTGACCTGGGTCTGCTCGGCCACCTGACGGCTCAGGGTGTCCCGCTCGGCCTGGGTCTGACGGATCCGGCTCTGCAGGTTGAGCAGAGACGTGGCCAGATAGATGAGCAAGGCCAGAATCACCAGCTTGGTGAGCAGTCCGGCTTTCTTGGTCTTTGGCATGGTCTCTCCCCTCCCATCTCCCGTCTCTGGAACGGGTAAGGTCGTCCATCTCTCCGGGTATCAGGTTAAGTTTATACCATTCTCGCCGATAATGGAAGTATTTTTTTGCGAAATTCTGAATTTTTTTCCCAAGCCGTACAACCTGGTCCACCGGTAGGAGGATCAGACGCAGCAGCAGGGCCGCTCCATCGGCGGCCAGTCCCACCACAAACAGCGCAGGCGGACTGAGCAGCAGAAAATAAAGCAGCGCCCCCAGGAAGAGGGCTACCGCCATATAGATGCGCACCTCGCCGCCGCCGGCGGCGGTGGCGTAGCAGAAGAGGCCCACCGTGACCAGGACCCAGAAGCCCAGGTCCAGCAGGGCGCCCACCAGGGGGAGGCGGAGGCGCCGCCGCAGGACCCGGAAAACGTCGTAGACCAGGCCCAGACACCCCCCGAGGGCCGCCGCCCCCAGGAAGGTCCGGACCTGGTCCGCCAGATCGATGCCCATGGCCGGCTACCGGAACAGCCGGGCCAGGAAGCCCGCCCGGGGACCGCCGTCATCTTCATAGGTGAGGGAGTCCACCATCCCCTCTACCCGCAGGTCGCCCCCGTCCAGGCTCAGCTTTTCGATATGGAGCTCCTCCCCACGCACCACCAGGGTCCCCAGGGAGGTGCGCATGACGATGGCGTTCTCGTCAAAGCTCTCCACCTCCTCCACCCCCGACACCGAGAGGGAGGCCCTCCCCTCCAGGATCACGTGGTGGTCTGCCGCCTCCTGCCGCGGCCGCTTCTCCTCATATTGCATACCCTTCCCGCCTTTCCCGGTTTTGCTACCAATATATGGGATATGTGGGTGGGATATGCCCCCTCAGCGCCGCCCCAGTGCCCGGCGCAGGGGCCGGTAGAGGGCGGTAACGCCGGCAATCTTCAAAAAGTCTCCGGGGAGGAAGATAAGCATGCCGCTCCACAAAAGGGCGGGAAGGGCCATGGCCTTGCCCAGGTACACGTTGAGGATGAACCACAGGTAGGGCAGACCCACCAGGTAGAGGGTCCCCAGCCCGGCCAGGGCGGCCAGAGCCACCCGGACCGGCCCCGCCTCCCCCCGGCTCACCATGCCGATGACCCAGGCGGCGGGGATAAGGCCCAGCAGAAAGCCGAAGCTGGGCTGGAGCACGTAGCCCAGTCCGCCGCCGCCAGTGAAGATGGGCAGGCCCACCAGGCCCAGAACCACGTACACCACCTGGGACACCGCCCCCCACTTGGGCCCCAGCAGCACGCCGGAGAGGGCGGTGGCGAAAAAGAGAAGGGTAATGGGAACCACGCCAACGGGAATTTTGATAAAGTTGGCCGCCGCCGTCACCACGGCGAAGAGGGCGGCCAGGACCAGCATCCTGGTCTGATCTCTCATGATCTCTCGCTCCAATTGTAAACTATTTTTGACGTCCGGTTTACGATACCACATCCCCGCCGGTTTGTAAACCCTTTTTTCTATCTGGTTGACCATCAGGCCCGTGGGGGGTATAATGGGTAAGAAAGGAAGTGGATCCATGCTTCAGGATGAAATTTTGGCCCTGCTGCGCTCCGAGCCGGAGGCCTACCGCTCCGGGGAGGAGATGAGCCGCCGTCTGGGGGTGAGCCGGGCGGCGGTATGGAAGGCGGTGGAGGCCCTGCGCCGGGCGGGGTATGAGATCGTCTCCGCCCCCAACCGGGGCTACCGTCTCTCCGCCGCCCCCGACGACCTGCGCGCCGGGGAGCTGACCGCCGCCCTCTCCGGCCGCCTGGTGGGCCGGGAGGTGGTGTGCCTGGACACGGTGGACTCCACCAACAGCGAGGTCAAGCGCCGGGCCGCCGATGGGGTGGCCGAGGGTCTGGCCGTCCTCTCCGACGAGCAGACGGCAGGCCGGGGCCGCCGGGGCAACGCCTTTCAGTCCCTGAAGGGGAAGGGGCTCTTCTGTTCCGTCCTCCTCCGGCCCCGGGTGCCCCTGGATGCCCTGAGCCAGCTCACCGCCTGGACGGCGGTGGCGGTGTGCCGGGCCATTGAGGCCTCCTGCGGCCTGGAGTGCGGCATCAAGTGGACCAACGACATCATTCTGGACGGCAAAAAGCTCTGCGGCATCCTCACCGAACTGGAATTCGAGGCTGAGAGCGCCGCGGCAGTGGCCGTGGTGGTGGGGATCGGCGTCAACGTGGGCCAGACCGAGGCCGACTTCGGCCCCGACCTCTCCTCCATCGCCACCTCCCTCACCCAGGCTCTGGGGCGGCCGGTGCGCCGGGCGGAGCTGGCCGTCCATCTGCTCGCCGCCCTGGACGAGATGTACGCCGCCTTTCCCCAGGGGAAAAACGAATATCTGGCCGAGTACCGCCGCCGGTGCGTCACCACAGGACATGAGGTGGCCCTGGTGGGGCCGGGGGGCGGCCGGGAGCCCGCCTTCGCCCAAGGGGTGGACGACGACTTCTCCCTGGTGTGCCGCCTGCCCGACGGCAGTGAGCGGACGGTGACCGCCGGCGAGGTGTCGGTACGAGGGCTGTTGGGCTATGTCTGAGGAACGGAGGGAGCATATGAACGCCGGTGTACGCCGTGAAAGACTCATGAGGCTGCTGGAGGAGGCCGACCGGGCGGTGAGCGCCACCGCCCTGGCCCACACCCTGTCGGTGAGCCGTCAGATCATCGTGGGGGACATCGCCCTCCTCCGGGCGGCGGGGGAGCGCATCACCGCCACTCCCCGGGGCTATGTACTGGACCGCAGCGCCACCGGGGAGCTGCGGACAGTGGCCTGCCGCCACACCACCCCGGAGGACATGGCCAGAGAGCTCAACATCATGGTGGACAACGGCTGCACCGTGGTCAACGTCATCGTGGAGCACCAGGTCTACGGGCAGCTGGTGGGCCAGCTGGACCTTTCCAGCCGGTATGATGTGTCGGAGTTTATACGGGCGGTAGAGGCTTATGGGGCCAAACCCCTGTCCGACCTCACCGGCGGCATCCATCTGCACACCCTGCGCTGCCCCGACGAGGGGGCCTACCGCCGAGTGACCCAGGCCCTCAAAGAGGCCGGCATCCTATTTACCTGATGGACGTGAACAAAGGCCCAGGCGGAAAAATCCTTGACTTTTCCGCCTGGGCCGTTATAATACTGTCTATGTGTCAAGACACCTATCCAGACATTATAGAGAGAAGGAGCTGGCGAGGATATGGAAGGTTTGAAAGGCTTCCTCCAGCGGAAAAACATTGTGATCTCGGCCCGGCGCTATGGGATCGACGCCTTGGGCGCCATGGCCCAGGGCCTCTTTTGTTCCCTGCTCATCGGCACCATCCTGAACACCCTGGGGACCCAGTTCGGCATCCCCTTTCTGACGGCCCAGATCATCAAGATCAACGACGTGGGCTACACCGTGGGCGGGCTGTGCTCCTTCATGAGCGGCTCGGCCATGGCGGTGGCCATCGGCTACGCCCTCCAGGCGCCCCCCATGGTTCTCTTCTCCCTGGTGACGGTGGGCTACGCCTGCAACGCCCTGGGCGGGGCTGGTGGACCGCTGGCCGTCCTCTTTGTGGCCATCATCGCCGCCGAGTTCGGCAAGGCGGTGAGCAAGGAGACAAAGATCGACATTCTGGTCACCCCCATTGTCACCATCCTCATCGGCATCGGCGCCGCCTGGATCATCGCTCCCCCCATCGGCGGCGCGGCCAACGCCTTCGGCCAGCTCATCATGCGCACCACCCTTCTCCAACCCTTCTGGATGGGTATTCTGGTCTCCGTGCTGGTGGGCATCGCCCTTACCCTGCCTATCTCCTCGGCGGCCATCTGCTCGGTGCTGGGTCTCACCGGCCTGGCCGGCGGCGCCGCCGTGGCGGGCTGCTGCGCCAACATGGTGGGCTTCGCCGTCCTCTCCTTCCGGGAAAACGGCTGGGGCGGCCTGGTGAGCCAGGGCATCGGCACCTCCATGCTCCAGATGCCCAACATCGTCAAAAACCCAAGGATCTGGCTCCCCGCCATCCTCACCTCCGCCATCACCGGCCCCCTGGCCACCTGCTTCTTCGGCCTGGAGATGAACGGCGCTCCCATCAACTCCGGCATGGGCACCTGCGGCCTGTGCGGACAGCTGGGGGTGTGGACGGGCTGGGTCTCCCCCAGCGAGCAGGCCATCGCCAACGGGGCGCTGGCCATCGCCCCCTCAGCCTTCGACTGGGCGGGCCTCATCCTCATCTCCTTTGTCCTCCCCGCCGTGCTGTGCTGGGCCTTCGGCCTCTTCTTCCGAAAAATCGGCTGGATCAAGGAAGGAGACCTGAAGCTGGACTAAGCGACAGATCCATACCGAAGGAGCCGCTCCGCCGATGGCGGAGCGGCTCCTTTATTCTACTAACAGTTCAACCGGCGGCGGTCAGTTCGCTCTGGAGCAGCTGGCCCAGGGTCTCCAGTGAATAGGTCTCATAGCCCTCCTCCGTCACGCAGGAGAGGTAATAGGCGTAGGGATCGCCCTCCCCATACCAGAAGGCGCCGGCGGGGGCTCCTCCCTCATGGCGCAGCAGACGGAGCCGCTGGTCCGCCGTGGTCTCCACCTCGTAGCCTTCCAGGTAGCCCTCCAGGGAAAAGGCCCACGGCTCCGTCAGGGAGATCCGGGCCTCCAGCACGATCCCCTGTTGGTCGG
Source organism: Intestinimonas sp. HCP28S3_D6 (assembly GCF_052065695.1). Classification (NCBI taxonomy): domain Bacteria; kingdom Bacillati; phylum Bacillota; class Clostridia; order Eubacteriales; genus Intestinimonas; species Intestinimonas sp. HCP28S3_D6. Next base: position 79,931 of record NZ_JBQHTM010000002.1, on the reverse strand, counting down.
CGTACCGCAGGTAGAATTCGCTGTCCCCCTGCATTCCGGTCCGTTTCTGCACCAGGTCGTCCGTATACCCCGCGTCCTCCTGGATCAGGCTGACGTTCTCCACCGTATACGGCCACCCTCCTTCCACGAAGGTAAAGCCGTTCTTCTCCGCCGGGATGTCAAGCCGTTCATACCGCGCCCGGACCACCTCCAGGTCGTCCTCAGGTCCGTCCTGCCAGTAGCCGAACCGCTCCTGGCCCACCTGGAACACCACCATCTCGCCCGGCCCCGGCTGTTCCCGGGCATAGAGCAGGGCGCCCTCCTGGCCGGCCGCGTTCCAGAGCTCCCGCCGGGCCTGCTCCTCCTCTTCCTCCGAGCGCTCCTCCCAGGAGACCAGCCGCGCCTCCGTCAGGTAGGACACCACACCCTCCGCAATCTGCTCCAGCCGCTCCGGGTCCAGGTTGTCCACCGTGTCTGCCGGCGTGTGTATGATCCCCTCATAGTGCTCCACTGCCTCACCCAGGGAGATGGCGGGGATCTGGCTTCGGAGGAGGGCGGCGTGGTCGCTGTTCCCCACCTGCACCACGGAGCCGCTCAGGCCGGCCCGGGCCAGGGCCTCGACCATCTGCTCCGCCATGGCGGTGTCGGTGTCGCTCACCTCCAGCGCTTCCGCCCCCTTCGCCCCCAGGGTATCCAAGTTGACGCCGTTCACCGCCCGATAAGGGAGCTCCTCTTCGCAGAAGGCGGCACTCCCCTTCAACCCCATGTCCTCCCCGTTGAAGGCGCAGAACACCACGTCACAGGGAGTCTCGATCTTCCCCTCGGTGAGGGCTCTGGCGGTCTGGAGCAGAACGGCCACGCCAGAAGCGTTGTCCATGGCCCCGGGATAGACCACGTCCCCATAGCCGCCCACATGGTCAAAGTGGGCGGTGACCAGGATGGCCGCGTCCCGGGACTTGCCTGGATAGACGCCGACGACGTTGGAGAGGGTGCTCTCCCGGGTCTCCAGGGCACCCTGGACCTGAATGTAGGTACCGCCGCTCAGCTCCTCAAAGAGCCCCTCCGGTACCCGGATGCTGGTGCCCATGGCCTCCGCCGGGTAGAGGGTGGCGGTGGCGCCCAGGGCGCAGATGATCTGCCCCACCACCGCTCCGTCGGGGCCCAGGATCTCCAAAACATTCTCCTCCTCGGCGGCGGGCCGGAGCTCCCCCTCCAGGTCCAGCTCCCCCTGTACCGCCAGAGGGTAGAAATCCGCCCCGGAGCGGTACTCCCTGGTACTTCCGTCAGCGAAATGGGCGGTGAGGCACTGGGTCTGCTGGTACGGGTCGAAGGTCTCCTGCTCGTAGGGCTGGAAGTAGTCCTCCAGGCCGTCCAGGGGCTGGAGTCCCAGCGCCTGGAACTGCCCGGCGATATAGTCCGCCGCCGCCTGATTTCCCGCCGTGCCGGCCAGGCGGCCGGCACAGTCCGACCCCGTCAGGGCGTTGAGATCCGCTTCCACACCGGTCTCCGCAGCCGGGGCGCAGGCGGTCATGAGGATCATCGTCAGCAGTGCCAATGCCAGAGGCTGTATCTGCCATCGTCTCATCCCTCATCTTCCCCTTTCTTTCTCGTTTGTGAGGCAAAAAACGGCAAAAAAGCCCGCTGCAGAGCCCTTGGGGTCCTGCAACGGGCTCTTTCCGTCCGTCAAAATCTGTATGCTGCCGGGAAAAGGTGCCTACCCGGGCGTTATCCCTCCAACTGGTACTGCTCCATCAGCTCCACTGCCACGGTGAGGGTGTCCTCCCCCCGGCGGACCTCAAAGTCGATGGCGTCCCCCGCCTGAAGTTCATCCCGGATGGCCAGCAGGTCGTCGTTGGTGTGCAGTGGGACGCTGTTGGCGGAGAGGAGAATATCCCCCGCCTCCAGTTTGCCTTTGGCGTCGGAGCCGGCGGCGACGCTTACCACCAGAAGGCCCTGGTCCACACCGTACTCCTCCTGCTCAAAGTCGTACATGGCCCGGACGGTGACCCCCAGGGTGGGCCGGCCGGTGACCACGCCCTCGGCGATGAGGGCGTCCACCACCGGCTTCACGGTGGTGGTGGGGATGGCAAAGCCCAGGCCCTCCAGGGTGTTGTCGGAGACGTTGGAGATGAGCTTCATGTTGGTGATGCCGATGACCTGCCCCTGGTCGTTGACCAGAGCGCCGCCGGAGTTGCCGGTGTTGAGGGCGGCGGTGGTCTGGAGGAGGGTCATGGTGTTGCCGTCCACCTCCATATCCCGGTTGATGGCGGACAGGATGCCGTCGGTCATGGTGCCACGGAGCTGCTCCCCCATGGGGTTTCCGATGGCCACCACCGTGTCCCCCACCACCATCTGGTCAGAGTCGCCAAAGACAGCGGGGGTCAGGTCGTCGGCCTCCACCTTCAGCACCGCCAGATCGGTGCTTTCATCGCTGCCCACCAGCTTGGCCTCAAAGCTCCGGCCGTCCTCCAGGGACACATCGGCCCGGAAAGCCCCCTCAATGACATGGGCGTTGGTGATGATGTAGCCGTCGGCGGTCATGACCACACCGGTGCCCTGGGAGGAGCCCATGGGCAGCAGGGCAGTGATGGAGACCACCGAGGGGCTCACCTGCTGGTAGATCTCCTGGAAGGAGAGAGGTGCCGTCTCTGGCCGGTCGCTCAGGGTCAGGGTGGTGCCATCCCCGTTGGGGTAACGCTGCAGCTCCAGGTCCACCGCAACCGTCTGCGTGTTTTCCATATAGCCCTCTGCCGGAGCCATGGCGCTGATATCCAAGGGCCGGGCCTGGATGGCCAGGGCCACCGCCAGTCCCCCCAGCACCAGGGTGAGGCCCAACAGCACCGCCGCGGCGCCTCGCTCGGAGCGGCACTTGCGGGGCCGCCGCTTCTCCGGCGGCTCCGGGACCGGCTCAGGCTCCGGCCCCGCCGGCAGATCCCTGACGGGTTCCTCCGTGGCCTGGGTGGCCGGGCCGGCGGTGGGCCGCCCTCCGTCGGGTCCGTCATAGTAGTAGTGGTACATAGGTCCCTCCTCTCCGGGCGATCACGCCAGGGTCAGTGTGAAGGTAAATTCCGTCAGGCCGTCCTCGCTGGTCACGGTGATATTTTCTTTGTGGCTGTTGAGGATGGTCTTGACGATATACAGCCCCAGGCCCACACCGTCCCGGTCCTCGCTGCGGGAGCGGTCGGTCTTGTGGAAGCGGTCGAACACCAGGGGGATTTCCTCCGGGGGAATGGTGTCGCCGTGGTTGCGGACGGACACGTAGGCCTTCCCCGCCCGGGGCACCACCGAGATGCCCAGGGTGGTCTCGGGGTAGGAGAATTTGATGGCGTTGTCCAGCAGGTTGTAGCACACCTGGGTGATGGCGTCGGGGTCGCCCCACACCTGCACGGGGTCGTCGGGGAGCTGGGTGTCCACATCCAGGTGCCTGTCGTTGATCTTGGTCTCCAGGCTCACCAGCACCCGGAGCATGACCTCGGAGACGTCGAACTGCTCCTGGGCGGTGACCCGCTCACTGGACTGGAGACGGCTCAGGTCCAGCATCTTGCGCACCAGCCGGGAGAGCCGCCGGGTCTCGGAGGAGATGACCTTCAGGTATTCCTTTTCCCGCTCGGGGGGAATGGTGCCGTCCAGAATGCCGTCGGCAAAACCGGCGATGGTAGTCATGGGGGTCTTGAGCTCGTGGGAGATGTTGGCCACAAACTCACTGCGCTTGGCCTCGGCCTGGGCGATGGAGTCGGCCATGGCGTTGAAGGCCTCGGCCAGCTCCCCCACCTCGTCACACCGGCCGTTGCAGTCCACCCGAGTGTCGTACTCCCCGTGGCCGAACTTCCGCACCGCCTCGGCCATGTCCTTGAGGGGCCGGGTCATCTTCAGGGAGGTCACCGAGGTGGTGATGAAGGCGATGAGCATGACCACCACAGAGGTGAAGAGGAAGATGGAGGCAAAGGCCCGCCAGATCTCGGTGATGCTGGCCGACTCGGCGGCCACAAAGACCATGCCGGCCATGACCTCCTGGCCCATGTAGTCCAGCCGGAAGGGGACACCGGCCACATAGCGCTGCTCCGGGAAGGTGCCACCCAGGGTGGTCATGGCCTCAAAGGAGCCGGTGGCCTGGATGCTCTGGACCACATTGGCGGGCAGCTGCATCTGGGTGAGGTCGGCCAGCTCACCGGCGTTGCCGGCGGCGTAGAGGATCTGACCATTCTGGCTGCTGAGGAGCACGGTGGCCCCCGTTACCGACACCACCGCCTCCACCGCCGGCTGGAACCGGTCAGTGCCCAGGTAGAAGCCCCCCTGCTCGCTGTCGATGCCCACCTCGTCGCTCAGGACGCTGGCAATATACCGGGCGTTGTTGCGGATAGACTTCTGCCGCTCGCTGACGGTGTAGCGGTAGGAGAGCGTGATAAAGGCCGAGCCCAGCATGGCAAAGGACACCAGTATCACCCCGGCCATGATGAGGAATTGTCGCTGATAGAGGCTTTTCAAGGGCAGGGCGCCCCCTTTCTTCTGCGGGTTCAGGTGTTCTCCGGGGTGAGGACCTCAAACTTGTAGCCCACGCCCCACACAGTCTTGAGGCTCCACTGGTCGCTGACCCCCTCCAGCTTCTCCCGCAGGCGCTTGATGTGGACATCTACGGTCCGGGAGTCGCCGAAGTAGTCAAAGCCCCACACTTCGTCCAGCAGCTGATTGCGGGTAAAAACCCGGTTGGGGGAGGCCGCCAGGTGGTAGAGGAGCTCCAGCTCCTTGGGGGGCGTGTCCACCCGCTTGCCGTCCACCAGCAGCTCGTAGGAATCCAGGTTGATGACCAACTTGTCGAAGGTGAGCTTCTTCTCCCCGCTGCCCTCCTCGGCGCCGTAGCGCCGGAGGACGGCGTGGATGCGGGCCAGGACCTCCTTCATCTCGAAGGGTTTGACAATGTAATCGTCGGCGCCCCCCTCCAGACCCTGGACCTTATCGCTGAGCTCGCCCTTGGCGGTGAGCATAATGACGGGGGTCTTGTCCCCCTCCCGGATCTTCTTGAGCACCGACCAGCCGTCCATCACGGGCAGCATGATGTCCAGCAGCACCAGGTCGGGCCGGAAGGACCGAAAGAGCTCCACGCCCTTCCCGCCGTCGGCGGCCACCTGGGTATCAAAGCCCTCTTTTTCCAAATAGAGGTGCAGCAGCTCCGCGATGTTGCCGTCGTCCTCCACGATGAGCACCTTTGTGGGCATAGGGACCTCCACCTTTCTTCTCATGGCATTGCGCCGCCGGCCTCTGCCGGCGGCAGTCTCTTATGGTCATTATAGCCCATTCCCCGGCGGAAGGGTGAATTTTTTGTAAAAGCCGTCCCCTCACTCGGCGTAGGAGCGGTCCACGCTGACCACGGGGAAGTAGGGCCCGCCGGGCAGCTCCCCCATGCGCCCGGCGATGCGGGATTTGACCTCTTCGTCGCTGAGGTCGCAGCTGTGGGGCACCACCACGTCGAAGATCAGATTCTGGTGATGGGGGCCCTGGGTCATGCGGAAGTCATGGATGGTCATATCCGGGTCGATCTCCCGGACCAGCCCGGCAACCTTGGCCTTCAGCTCGTTGGTCAGGGGGTCCTTGGTGGCGATGGGGTCCATATGGATCACCGCCTCGATATGGAACTTCTCCTTCAGCTCCCGCTCAATGTCGTCGATGACGTCGTGGACGGCCAGCATGTCGGCGTCCATGGGCACCTCGGCGTGGAGGGAGAGCATGCTCCGGCCCGGGCCGTAGTCGTGGATGATGAGGTCGTGGATGCCGGTGACCAGCTCATGGGCCATCACCGTCTTCTCGATGGCATGGACCAGGGTGGGGTCGGGGTTCTGGCCCAGCAGGGGGTCCAGGGTGTCCTTGGCCGCCCCCCAGCCCGCCCGTAGAATAAAGATGGCCACCAGGATGCCCACCCAGCCGTCAATGTGGAGGCCGGTGAAGCCGCCCACCAGAGTGCCCAGCAACACCGCCGAGGTGGCCGCAACGTCGGAGAGGGAGTCGGCGGCGGTGGCGCACATGGCCGCCGAGTCGATACGCTTGCCCAGGGTCCGGTTGAAGTAGAACATCCACAGCTTCACCAGGATGGCGGCGCACAGGATGCCCACAGACACCCAGGAGAGGGTGATGTCCTCCGGGTGGAGGATCTTCTCCAGGGAGCTCTTGGCCAGCTCCACTCCCACCAGCAAGATGGCGGCGGCCACGATGAGGCCCGAGATGTACTCGATACGTCCGTGGCCAAAGGGGTGGTCCTCATCGGCCTTCTTGGCCGCCATGTGGAAGCCCACCAGAGTGACCACAGAGGAGCCGGCGTCGGAGAGGTTATTGAAGGCGTCGGCAGTGATGGCGATGGAGCCGGTGATGAGGCCGGCCAAAAACTTCCCCAGTGAGAGGAGCAGGTTGAGGAAGATCCCCACCCCGCCGGTGAGCAGCCCATAGCGCTGCCGGATATCCGGGTCCTCCCAGTCATCGGGCCGGGAGATAAATTTCTTCACCAAAAAATCGACCATGCCGCACCCTTCTCTCAGCCCAGTTCCCGGTACATGGCGGCGGCGTCGTTCTTGCCCACGTTCTCGGCCACGGTGAGGACCTCAATCCGGGTCACCCGCTCACCGAAGCGGAGCTCCACCACGTCGCCGGGCTTCACCTCATAGGAGGCCCGCACCGGCCGGCCGTTCACACTCACCCGCTCATTGTCACAGGCCTCATTGGCCACCGTCCGCCGCTTGATGAGGCGGGAGACCTTGAGCCATTTGTCCAAACGCATATTATGTTCGCTCCTTTCCCCGGCTGCCGCCGGGTGTTGAAAAGCGGCTCCGGAGAACCGGAGCCGCCTGGGATCTCTTGATTGCCGAAAACAGTCCTTACTTGGAGACGGCGTCCTTCAGAGCCTTGCCGGGCTTGAAGACGGGGACCTTGGAGGCGGGGATCTTGATGCTCTCCTTGGTCTTGGGGTTGCGGCCGATGCGCTCAGCGCGCTTCTTCACCTCAAAGGCGCCGAAGCCCACCAGCTGCACCTTGTCCTCGTTGACCAGGCTCTCCACGATGGCGTCGATGGCGGCGTTCACGGCAGCTTCGGTGTCCTTCTTGGACAGGCCGGCCTTCTCGGCAGCGGCGTTGATCAGTTCAGCTTTATTCATTTGCGATACTCCTCCTAAGTGATGTGATCGGATCTAGTGTTCCCATTCCAACCGTTGTATTTACTCAAAGCCCGCGGGCTCCGGCGTCGGGCGCCGGTACGGGCGTTTAAGCCTCTTGCTGTTTGACGGCGTCCCAGAGGGCGTCCATCTCGGCCAAGGTCATGGACGAGAGCTCCTTCCCCTGGGCCCGGGCGGCCTCTTCCACCGCCCGGAAGCGCCGGGCGAACTTGTCGCAGGCCGCCGTCATGGCAGTTTCCGGGTCCACCTTTACAAAGCGGGCCACGTTCACCGCCGCGAACAGCAGGTCTCCCAGCTCCTCGCTGACGTTGCTCCCCTCGGCGATGGCGGTCTGGAGCTCGTCGGTCTCCTCCCGCAGCTTGGCCATGGCGCCGTCCACGCTGTCCCAGTCGAAGCCCACCTTGGCGGCCTTCTTCTGGATCTTCTCCGCCCGCCACAGGCCGGGCAGGCTCCGGGCCACGGCGTCCACGCTGTCGGCCGCCGTCTCCTGGTGCTTTTCCTTCTTCTTCAGCTCATCCCAGTTGGCCAGCACCTCTCCGGTGCCGGTCACCGTCACGTCCCCAAACACGTGGGGATGGCGGTAGATGAGCTTTTTGCAGATGCCGTCGGCCACCCCGTTGAGGTCGGTCCGGCCTTCCTCCTCCTCCATGCGGGCGTGCATCACCACCTGGAGCAGCAGGTCCCCCAGCTCCTCCTTCAGGTGCTCGGGGCTCTCCTCGTCGATGGCCTCAGCCACCTCGTAGGTCTCCTCCAGCAGATCCCGCCGGATGGACTTGTGGTCCTGCTCCCGGTCCCAGGGGCAGCCCCCGGGCGCGCGCAGGATACGGACGATCTCCACCAGGTCTGATACGTCATAGCTGGGTTTCTGTTCAAAATCTATCATATTTCCGCCCCTTCTGCAAGTTCTTTTTTATGGTCCCTGCTTTTAGAGCCGCAGCAGCTTGGCGATCTTGTCGCCCTTGGGCATGAGGGACAGATCCTCCCTGGAGATGGCCTTCAGCACCACCACCAGCACGGCGTATACCACCACGCCCACACCGATGGCGGCCATAGTGGACAGGGTGTTGCCGAAGAGGCGGCTCACCAGGCCGTAGACCGCCCACACGGCGAGGCCCATGATGCCGGCCGCCACCATAGGCTTGGCAAAGACCCGGATATACTCCGGCGGCGACGGGATGACCCGCTTGATGAGCAGCAGCTCCAGCACCGCCACGATGATGTAGCACACCAGGGTGCCCACGGCGGCGCCCACGGCCCCGATCTGGCGGACCATGAAGTTGTTGACGATGAGCTTGGCGGCACAGCCGGCGATCATGATGAAGATGGGCAGGTTCACAAAGCCACTGGCCTGGAGCACCGAGTTGCACACCAGCATGACGCACACGAAGATGGAGGCGATGCCCAGGAGCATCATAGAGGGGTCGGCGATGGTGTGGTCGGACTCAGAATAGAGCAGGTACATGATGGGGGAGGAGAGCACGGTGAGGCCGATGCCGGCGGGCAGGGCCAGCAGCATGCCCACCCGCATGGAGGACTCGGCGATGCGCCCGGCGCCCTGGTAGTCCCTCCTGGCCCGGCAGGCCGAGATGGCAGGGATGACGCTGGCGGTAATGGCCACCATGAAGGAGGAGGGCAGGTTGTAGATGGTGATGGCCTTCTGGTAGGCGCCGTAGGCGGCCACCACGGGGTCCACCACATCGGGATCGATGAGCTTCTGGGCCTCATACCACTGGGCGGGCTGGGCATTCATCACGTCCCGGAGGATGTTCTGGACCTGGGCGGTGTCCAGCCAGGAGGTGATGGGGGTCACCGAGGCGCACAGGGTGATGGGCACGGCGATGACCAGCAGGCGCTTGAGGATGGTGCCGGGCGCCTCGGGCACATCGGTGGGGTGGCCGGGCTCGCCGCGGCGGCGCATGACGTGCTCCACGATGAGGTAGATGAGGCAGATGCCGGCGCCGCAGGTGACGCCGAAGATGGCGCCGGCGGCGGCGTCCGAAGAGGAGGCGCCCGCCTTCACCAGCAGCCAGGCCAGAGCCAGGCCGATGACCAGCTTGCCCAGGGCCTCAATGATCTGGGACACCGCCGTGGGCACCATGTTGGCATGGCCCTGCGCATAGCCCCGGAAGGTGGAGAGGACGCAGACGAAGAAGCAGGCCGGGGCAATGGCCCGCACCGCCTGGACGGCGGCGCCGTCGCCCTGGAGGTCGGCCAGGGGCTGGGCCAGGGCGAACATGACCAGGAAGCTGATGGTACCCAAGATGAAGAAGGTCACCAGGGCCACATTGAAGATGCGGTGGACCTGGTTGCGCTTTCCAAGGGTGCTGGCCTCGGAGATGCTCTTGGAGAGGGCCACCGGCAATCCCGCAGTGGAGATCATCAGCAGCAGGTTGTAGATGACGTAGGCGTTGTTGAAATGGCCAAAGCCCTCGTCGTCCAGGATGTTCCCCAGGGGGATCTTGTAGAGGGCGCCGATGAGCTTGACGATGGCGATGCCGGCAGCCAGGATGGCGGCGCCGCCGAAGAAGGTGCTTTTCTTTTCACGATTACCCAATGGGTCGCACAGCCTTTCGCAATGAGTCTATGGACAGGAGACAGGATGGGGATTACCGCCCGAAGAGGAGAGGCAGGGCGTAGCCGGCCACCTCTTTCTTCACCTTTTCGATGTCGATGGTGAGGAACTCCCCGTTTTTGTATATGACCTTGCCCCGGGCCATATTCATGACCACGTTGGAGCCGTGGGCGGCGTAGGCCAGGTTGTTGGCGGCGTCGTGGCAGGGGATGAGGTTGAGGGCCTCACTGTCCAGCAGGATGAGGTCGGCCTCATAGCCCTTCTCGATGCGGCCGGTCTTGCGGCCCAGGGCCTTGCCGCCGTTGACGGTGGCCATCTCCAGGGCGTCCCAGGCGGTGAGGGCCAGGGGGTCGTGGCGGACACCGTTCTGCAAAATGGCGGCCAGCTTCATGTCCCCGAAGAGATCGGTGCAGTTGTTGGAGCTCACGCCGTCGGTGCCCAGGGCCACGTTGACCCCGGCCTTCCGGAGGTCCACCACCGGGGCCACACCGGAGCCCAGCTTCAGGTTGGATACGGGATTGTGGACGGCGGTGACCCCCTTCCGGGTCAGGATGGCCCAGTCCTCGGGGGTGGTCCAGACGCAGTGGGCGGCGATGGCCCTGACGTCAAAGACGCCGTGCTCGGCCAGGACGGCGGCGGGAGTCTTCCCACCGTGGCGGGCCCGGCACTGCTCGTGCTCGGCCTGGGTCTCGGAGAGGTGGACGTGCATGCCCAGGCCATGGTCGGCGGCATACCGGGCCATCCAGTCCCACAGCCCTGCGTGGGAGGTGTACTCCCCGTGGATGGAGGCGTCCACCTGGATGCGGCCGTCGTCCCGGCCGTGCCACTTCTCGGTGAGCTCCCGCTGGACGATACAGTCGTGGTTCTTGTCCGGGTCAAAGGGCTCCTCAAACTGGACGCCGCCGCAGGATACGTTGGCGCTGATGCCGGCGCTCTCCACCTCTCGGAGGACGGCGTCGGTGTGCATATACATGTCGGCGATGCAGGTGACGCCGGAGGCGATCATCTCGGCCAGACCCAGGGCGGCACAGCAGCGGATGGCCCGGTCGTCCCACTTGGCCTCCACCGGGAAGATGAAGTTGTTGAGCCAGTCCTGGAGGTTGTTGCCGTCGCCGTAGCCCCGCATGGCGGTCATGGGCACGTGGGTGTGGGCGTTCACCAGGCCGGGCATGAGGATGCCCCCCTTGCCGTCGATGCACTTGCCCGTGAAGCCCTGGGGCCGCTGGGCCCCGAAGTCGGTGATCTTGTGGCCGTCCACCACCACGTAGGCGTTGGGCAGCACGGTGTGGTGGGGGTCCATGAGGACGGCGGTGACGTTGTAGATCATGGTAGACATGGAAAAGCGCGCTCCTTTCCGCCGGGACGGCTCACAGCCGGCCCAGGCACTCCAGCACCAGACGGGAGAATTTGTCCTTGCAGGCCTCGGCGGCGTCCAGCACCTCCTGCTCCGAGAGGGGCTGGTCCAGAATACCGGCGGCCAGATTGCTCACCAGGGTGAAGCCCAGCACCTGCATGCCGCAGTGGCCGGCGGTGATGACCTCCGGGGCGGTGGACATGCCCACGGCGTCGGCCCCGGCGATCCGGGCGAAGCGGACCTCCGCCGGGGTCTCATACTGGGGGCCGGGGAAGTACATGTAGACGCCCTCTTTGAGGGCGATGCCCAGGTCGGCGGCCGCCTTCCGGGCCAGATCCTGGAGGGCGGGGGTGTAGAGGTGGGTGGAGTCGGGGAACCGGGGCCCGAACTCGGGCAGGTTCTCCCCCCGGAGGGGGGACTCCATGAAGATCTTGATCTGGTCGGTGATGAGCATGAGGTCACCGGCCTTGAAGTCCAGGTTGACGCCGCCGGCGGCGTTGGTGACGATGAGGGTGTCGCAGCCCAGCAGCCGCAGCACCCGGACAGCGTAGGACACCTCCTCGTAGGAGTAGCCCTCGTAATGGTGCATGCGGCCCTGCATGACGGCCACCTTCTGGCCCCGGAGGTTGCCGAAGACCAGCTGGCCCTTGTGGCCGGGGGCGGTGGACACCTTGAAATGGGGGATTTCCCCGTAAGGGACCCGGATGGGGTCCTCCACCACATCGCCCAGGAAGCCCAGGCCGGAGCCCAGGATCATGGCCACCTTGGGGACAAAGCCGCCCAGCCGGGCGCGGATAAAATCGGCGCTCTCCTGGTATTGAACGAAGGGAATGCTCATATGGTCGCCCTCCTTTGTGAGATTGGGTCGTCTTGACGTACACGCATTTTACACCAGCTGTGGAAAAAAAGCAAGAAAAGCCGGCATTTTGCGGCTCAAAAGCCCCACGGGACAGGGACTTGGCGAAAGTTCCCCTTGTCAGCGGCCCGGTCCTGTCATATAATGTAGGTCCGCAAGGCACGTCCACAATATTTTTGGGAGGCAGATCATATGGCACTGACACAGGCAGACATCGCCCGGGTAAAGGCTCTGGGCTTTCTGCGCAACCGCGGCACCGAGCTCTTCTCCGGCCGCATCGTCCCCAACGGCACCGTCTTTTCCGCATGGGAGCTCATCGCTACCGCAGAGATCGCGGCACGCTTCGGCAACGGCAAGGTGATCCCCACCGTCCGCATGACCCTGGAGCTGCCCGGCATCCCCTATGAGCGCATCGACGAGGCCATCGAGTTCGCCGCTGCCCGGGGCCTGCGCTTCGGCGGCACCGGCGCCAAGATCCGCCCGGTGATCTCCTGCAAGGGCACCACCTGCGTCTTTGGCATGTACGACACCCAGGCCATGTGTCGCGCCATCCACGAGCAGTACTACCTGGGCTGGGACAAGGTCTCCCTCCCCCACAAGTTCAAGATCGCCGTGGGCGGCTGCCCCAACAGCTGCGTCAAGCCCAGCCTGAACGACTTCGGCATCGAGGGCCGCCGCACCCCTGACGGCGTCCGCTTCCAGATCTATGTGGGTGGCACCTGGGGCCGGACCACCCGCATGGGCTCCGCCTTCCCCCGCCTGGTGGAGAAGGATGAGATCTTCCCTCTCATGGAGAAGGCCATGCTCTGGTTCCGGGCCAACGCCTACCAGAGAGAGCGCCTGGGCGCCGCCATCGACCGCATCGGCGAGGACGCCCTCTTCGCCGCCCTGGAGAGCAATGATCTCCTGGACCGCAAGGACGAGATCCTCTCCGCTCCCCTCCTTCAAAAGCCCTAATCCTTTTTCTTGTTCGTCCTTTTCTTGAAAGAAAAGGACCAAAAGAACTTTGGTATCGCTCCGGAACGGGTACGAAACAAACGCTTCTGCCCGGTGACGGAAGCAAAAACGAAACAGAGACGCAAGCGGGCGCTGCCACCGGCAGCGCGCCCGCTTTTCATTTCGGATCGAGAAGAAGAGAGACCAGCGGGCGACCACAGGTCGCCCCTACCCATGGCCGCGACTCACACCACGCGGCGTAATTCGCACCCACCACGCCGCAATCCCCACCCACGCAGGCGGCGAAAAAAGTTGGGATAGGACCACAGCTTGCCCCTGTTCCGCCGGCGGAGTCTCCTGTGGACGGTGCTGGTGCTCAATGGGGGCGTAAAGACGGGCCGCCGGATTCCTATTTGGAGCCACTCAACCCATACGGGAGCCCCTTTTTCTTTGGATTCCAAAAACCGTTCTTTTTCCAGCAGGGAAAAAGAAACGGGTTTTGAACGTCTCTCCCGTCCTTTCACCTCACAGAAAGAAAATCAGACGTAAACCAAGCTTAAAGTCCCCCCTCATCCGTCATTTGCTTCGCAAATGCCACCACGGGCTAAGGAAGAAGTCATTTCTTCTGACTGTCCACCGGACAGTCAGACCCCCAGGGGAAGGCTTAAATCAGCCCTTTTCGCATTTTTGCACAGAACAAAATAGAAATGGAAGAAGCCAAAGGATGACAAATCCCCGCCCCGCCGGCATCACCGACGGGGCGGGGGTTCCTTTTCTCCTCAGAATTTGTTTTCGGTGCGGTAGCGCTTCTGGGGCACATAGGTGCAGTGGAGGAGCTCATGGGCCTTGTGGCCGCCGGGCTTGCCCAGATAGTCCTTGTAGACGGTCTGGAGCACCGGGTTCTCATGGCTCTTCCGGATGGGCATGTTCTCGTCCTGCTTGTAGAGGGCGGCGGCCCGGAGGGCCGGGATGTCGGTGAAGGAGCGGACATCGGCGGGATGGAGGGGCTGTCCGCCGCCGTTGATGCACCCGCCGGGGCAGGCCATGAACTCGATGAAGTCATACTGCATGGTGCCGTTCTTCACCCCGTCCAGCACCAGCTTGGCGTTGTGGAGCCCGGAGGCGGCGCACACCCGCACCGTCCGGCCGGGCAGCTCATAGGTGGCCTCCTTGATACCCTTCATGCCGCGGACCTCCTTGAACTCCAGGGGCTTCATCTCGCCGCCGGTGAGGATCTCTACCACGGTGCGCAGGGCGGCCTCCATGACGCCGCCGGAGGCGCCGAAGATGACGGAGGCGCCGGTGGAGAGGCCCAGCATAGGGTCGAACTGCCCGTCGGGCAGGTGGTCGAAGAGAATGCCGGAGCGCTGGATCATGCGGGAGAGCTCCCGGGTGGTGATGGAGATGTCCACGGGCATGCAGCCGTTGGCCATCCGCTGCTCCTCCCGCTGGACCTCATACTTCTTGGCGGTGCAGGGCATCACCGACACCACCACAATGTTCTTGGGATCGATGCCCATCTTCTCGGCGTAGTAGCTCTTCACCAGGGCGCCGAACATCTGCTGGGGGGACTTGCAGGTGGAGAGGTTGGGCAGCATGTCGGGGTGGTGCTGCTCACAGTAACGGATCCACCCGGGAGAGCAGGAGGTAATCATGGGCAGGGTGCCGCCCTCCTGGAGCCGCTCCAGGAACTCGGTGCCCTCCTCCATGATGGTGAAGTCGGCGGCGTTGTCCACGTCGAAGACCTTGTCGAAGCCCAGGCGGCGCAGGGCGGTGACCATCTTGCCCTCCACGTTGGTGCCGATGGGCATCTTGAAGCACTCGCCCAGGGTGACCCGGACGGAGGGGGCGGGACCCACCACCACGTGCTTGGTGGGGTCGTTGAGGGCGGCCCACACCTTGCCGGTGTCGTCCTTCTCGGAGAGGGCGCCGGTGGGACAGGCCACGATGCACTGGCCGCAGGAGACACAGTCCACCTCGGAGAGGTCCCGGTCAAAGGCGCAGCCGATGTGGGTGGCGAAGCCCCGGTCGTTGCAGCCGATGACGCCCACCTCCTGGGTGGTCCGGCACACGGCGGTGCAGCGGCGGCACAGGACACACTTGGAGTTGTCCCGGACCAGGTGGGGGGCGGAGTCCTCGATGCGAGGCAGCAGCTCGTCGTTGGCGTAGCGGACGGCGTCGATGCCCAGCTCGGCGGCCAGCTCCCGGAGCTCGCAGTGGGCGTTCCGGGCGCAGGTGAGGCAGTCCATCCGGTGGTTGGAGAGGATGAGCTCCAACGTGAGCTGGCGGGAGTGGCGGACCTTCTCGGTGTTGGTCTGGACCTCCATGCCCTCGCTCACCGGGTAGACGCAGGAGGCCACCAGGCTCTTGGCCCCCTTGACCTCCACCACGCAGATGCGGCAGGCGCCGATCTCGTTGATGCCCTTCAGGTAGCACAGGGAGGGGATCTTGATACCGGCGTTCCGGGCGGCCTCCAGGACGGTGGTCCCCTCCGGCACGGTAACGGAAATGTCGTTGATCTTCAGAGTCACCATTTTCTTATCCATCTTCTGCTCCCCTCCTTAATGCTTGGAAATGGCGCCGAACCGGCAGTTGTCCATACAGGCGCCGCACTTGATGCACTTGTTGGGGTCGATGACGTGGGGGGCCTTCACCGCGCCCATGATGGCGTTGGCGGGGCAGTTCTTGGCGCAGAGGGTGCAGCCCTTACACTTGCCGGGGTCGATGACGAAGTGGAGCAGGTTCTTGCACACGCCGGCGGGGCAGCGCTTCTCCACCACGTGGGCGATGTACTCGTCCCGGAAGTGGTGCAGGGTGGAGAGCACCGGGTTGGGGGCCGTCTGGCCCAGACCGCACAGGGCGGACTGCTTGATGTGCTCACACAGCTCCTCGATGGTGGCGATGTCCTCCAGGGTGCCGTTGCCCTCGGTGATCTTGCACAGCAGGTCGTAGAGCCTCTTGGTGCCAATGCGGCAGGGGGAGCACTTGCCGCAGGACTCGTCGATGATGAACTCCAGGAAGAATTTGGCGATGTCCACCATGCAGTTGTCCTCATCCATGACGATGAGGCCGCCGGAGCCCATCATGGAGCCGATGGCGCCCAGGGAGTCGTAGTCCATGGGGGTGTCGATGAGGCTGGCGGGGATGCAGCCGCCGGAGGGGCCGCCGGTCTGGGCGGCCTTGAACTTCTTGCCGTTGGGGCAGCCGCCGCCGATGTCCTCGATGACGGTGCGCAGGGTGGTGCCCATGGGGATCTCCACAAGGCCGGTGTTGGTGATCTTGCCACCCAGGGCAAAGACCTTGGTGCCGGTAGAGCCCTTGGTGCCGATGGCGGCGAACTTGTCCGGGCCGTTGTTCAAAATCCAGGTGATGTTGGCGTAGGTCTCCACGTTGTTGAGGAGGGTGGGACGCTGGAAGAGGCCCTTGTTGGCGGGGAAGGGCGGCCGGGGGTGGGGCTCGCCCCGCTTGCCCTCGATGGAGGTCATGAGGGCGGTCTCCTCGCCGCAGACGAAGGCGCCGGCGCCCAGGCGCAGCTCCAGGTCGAAGTCGAAGCCGCTCTCAAAGATATTCTTGCCCAGCAGGCCGTACTCCCGGGCCTGGTCGATGGCCACCTGGAGGCGGTGGACGGCGATGGGGTACTCCGCCCGGACGTAGATGTAGCCCTGGTGGGCGCCGATGGCGTAGCCGGCGATGGTCATGGCCTCAATGACGCTGTGGGGGTCGCCCTCCAGCACGGACCGGTCCATGAAGGCGCCAGGATCGCCCTCGTCGGCGTTGCAGCAGACAAACTTCACCCCGTCGGGGCTGACGGCGTCATGGGTCATCTGCCACTTGCGGCCGGTGGGGAAGCCGGCGCCGCCGCGGCCCCGGAGGCCGGAGGCCAGCACGGCGTCGATGACCTGCTGGGGGGTCTGCTCGGTGAGGGCCCGGCCCAGGGCCTCGTAGCCGCCGGTTCCGATGTACTCGTCGATGCTCTCCGGGTTGATGACGCCGCAGTTGCGCAGGGCGATGCGGTACTGGTTTTTATAGAAGCGGGTGTCGGAGAGGCTGGTGACCCGCTCGGCGTTCTCTCCCTCCTTGTGGAGGAGCCGCTGGACGATGCGGCCCTTGACGATGTGCTCGGAGACGATCTCGGGCACGTCGTCGGGGGTAACGTGGGTGTAGAAGGCGCCCTCGGGGTAGATGAGGACCACGGGGCCCATGGCGCACAGGCCGAAGCAGCCGGTCTTGACCACCCGGGCCTCCTGGTCCATGCCCTGGGCCTTCAGCTCCCGCTCAAAGGCTTCGATGATCTTGGGGCTGTTGGAGGAGGAGCAGCCGGTGCCGGTGCACACCAGGATGTGGGATCGGACAAAGTTCATCTCTTACCCCTCCTCCTTATTCCGCCGCCCCGATGGTGTACTCGGTGACGGGGTTGTGGTTGACCAGATGCTCGGCGACGATGCGGGGCACCTTCTCCGGCGTCAGCTTCACGTAGGTGACCTTTTCCTCTCCGGGAACATAGACCTCGGCGATGGGCTCCAGGCGGCAGACGCCGATGCACCCGGTCTGGGTGACGGTGACGTTCTTCAGCTCCCGCTTGGCCACCTCCTCCAGGAAGGCTGTGAGGACGGGACGGGCACCGGCGGCGATGCCGCAGGTGGCCATACCCACCACGACCCGGATGTCGTCGGCGCTGTTTTCACGGATATCGATCTGCTTCTGCATTTTCTCACGGATGGCTCTGAGTTCTTCCAGGCTCTTCATCGTTTCACTCCCTAACGTGTTGGTCTTGGTCCTTGGGACGGCTCACGCCGTCTCCCCTTCTCCCTCCGCCACATAGGAGCGCATCCACTCGGCCACCTCCGGCTCCGAAAGGGGGACGTCGGGCCCCAGCACGGCCCGGATCTCCGCGGTGTCGAAGCGGAACTCCCCCCGCCCGGTCCGCCGGGTGTAGGTGAGCTCCATCCCCTCCGGCAGGCCCTGGGCCAGTAGGGCCACGGTGGAGGCGGTGTCCCCCAGGGGGGGACAGTCGATGTGGTCGGTGTGGAAGGTGGCGGTGACGGTGGTCCCCACCCCCAGCTGGCTCTCCACCCGCAGGGCTCCGCCGGTCTGCTCCGCCGCCAGGCGGAGGAGAGGCAGGCCCAGGCCCACCTTCCGGGTGGTGCGGGTGGTGGTGAAGGGATCGGTGACATTGGCCAAAAACTCCGGGGACATGCCCCGGCCGTCGTCGGCCACCGTGAGCTGGAGCAGCCCTCCGTCCTCCTCCACCGTCAGGTCCACATGGCGTGCCCCGGCGGCAATGGAGTTCTGGGCGATGTCCAGCAGGTGGAGAGAGAGCTCTTTCATCCCGCAGCCTCCTCACGGCGACCCGGCCCTGTCACCGGGCGCGTTTATTCGTAGCGGTCCAGAATGGCCCCCACCTGATCGGGGGTCAGGCGGCCGTAAACATCGTTGTTGATCATCATGACGGGGGCCAGGCCGCAGGCGCCGATGCACCGGCAGGCATCCAGGGAAAACTTCCCGTCGGGGGTGATGGAGCCGGGCTTGATGCCCAGCCGCTGCTGCACCGCCTCCAGCACGTCGGAGGCACCCTTTACGTAGCAGGCCGTGCCCAAACACAGGCTGATCTGGTACTTGCCCTTGGGGTTGAGGGTGAATTGCGCGTAGAACGAGGCCACTCCGTAGACCTCACTGAGGGGAATATCCAGCCCCTCGGCCACCATGATCTGGACCTCCTCCGGCAGATAGCCGAAGATATCCTGGGCCGCCTGGAGCACGGGCATGGTGGCGCCGGGCTGTCCCTTGTGCTCGGCGATGACCGCCCGCAGCCGTTCCTCTTGCTCCGGGGTACCGTTGTAGGGTACAACGGTCTTCACGTTTGGCATAGTCGCGTTCCTCCTTTTTCCCATACCATGGATCGCCCATCCGGCGGGAGACCGGTGGGATTTCCTCTATTCTAATCGCTGTTTTCGGCCACTTCAACCATTTTCTGAAATGGAACAAACTTTTTACGAATATGACAATGCCCTTTCTCTGTTTCCACGGCTACCTGCCGCCCCGGCGCAGCCAGGCCAGCACCGCCGCCCGGGACCGGGCGGGCACCTCCATGAACTGCTCCGCCTGGACGATCTGGTGGAGGTAATGGGCATCGGTGCCGGTGACCGTCCCCACCCCCCGCAGGTCCCGCCGGGCGCGGGTGAAGTCCGGCGGACACCGCCGGGAGACCTCCGCCAGGGGAAAGCCCATGGCCGGGTCCCACAGGCCCAGGTTGGAGAGCAGGGAGAAGCTCTCCCGGTCGATGTGGGCGGGGTAGGCCACCCCGCCGAAGGACTCCACCAGAGCGGCGGCCTCGTAGACCCCGATGGTGGTGGCGCCGGCCAGCAGGGCCGTCTCCTCCCCCACCACGTTGTCGTCCACGTCCATGAGGAGCTGCCGGCCGAAGATGGTGGGATCATTGGTCCGGCCCTCCATGCGGCGGTAGACCTCCGCCTGGAAGGCCATGGCCCGGTCCAGGTCGGGGAGCAGGCACACCACGTGGACCTCCTCCAGGGTGCACAGCTCCATACCCGGGATGGCCAGCAGGCCGTATTCCTCGGCAGCCTCGCAGAAGGCGGGGCAGTTACCGCAGGTGTTGTGGTCGGTGAGGGCGGCCACATCCAGGCCGGAGAGCTTGCACATGCCCGCGATGGTGGCGGGGGTCATGGCCTCGTCCCCGCAGGGGGAGAGGCAGGAGTGGAAATGAAAATCAAAATACAGTTGGATGAGCGCCCACCTCCCCGCTGGGTCTATGTTGTCTGTTACCGCATGAGCTGCTTGAGCACGGCGGCGGCATCAAAGGTGGAGAGCTTCGTCCCCAGGATGTTGATATTCTGCTGCTCGGCCCGCTGCCGCAGGGCCTCGTCGGGCTTGACGCCCTCGGTGAGCACCACACAGGAGACCTCCGCCATCAGGGCCACGGCGGCCACGTTCTGGTTGGACATGATGGTCAGCCACACATTGCCGGTCTGGGCACGGCCCATGACCCAGCTGAGCAGGTCGCCCACGTAGCCGCCGCTGACCTCCCGCTCGGGTTCGGGCATGATGAATTCTGTCAGGGCCATCACATGGGCCAGTTCTCTTACGTTCAATTCCGGGAACCTCCTTCTGGTTTCTTGCCTGGGACCCGACGCTGCCGGAAGGGCGCGGGCAGGTATTCGTCTGCGTCTCCGGTGCCCGCCATGTACTGCATGCGCTCCCGGACTTTAAAGATACAATCCTCCATACTGGCCCGACCCTGGACCACGTCCTCGGCCAGGGCGTGGCAGGAGGGCGCGCCGCAGGAGCCGCAGTCCAGCCCCGGCAGGCTGCGCTCCAGCTCCTCGATCTTGACCAGCTTCTCCAGGGCGGCGCCCCGGTCCTGGTCCAGCTGGAAGGAGGGTAAGTACTGGAGCTCCCGGTCTACCCGGACCAGCTCCCGGTCGCCGCTGCGGAAGTCGTACCGGCTCCGGGAAACGGGCAGCCCCTTCATCAGCTTCTTGATCCGCATCCGGGCGCCGTAGGGGTTCTCCACCGTGAGGCAGCCCCCCACGCAGCCCTGGGTACAGGCGCACAGCTCGATGAAGTCGGCCTCGGGGAGGCGGCCGTCCTCGATCTCCTCCAGCATGTTGATGCAGTTCTCGATGCCGTCCACCGCCAGGTAGCTCTGACCCAGCCGGGCGGCCGACTCTCCGCCGCAGCAGGCCCAGCCCACTCCCATGATCCCCGCCGAGGTCATGGGCTTGACCTCCTCCAGGTCCCGCATGGGGCCCAGCAGCCGCAGGTAGATGTCACGGATGGCAAAGGCCCCGTCCAGCACCGGCTTTTCCAGGCCCTCCGGGGTGTGGGCCGCCGTTACCTGCGAGGAACAGGGGACGATGGAGAAGATGCCGATCTCCTCCGGAGGAAGGCCCGTCTCGGCCACGGCCTCCCGCCGGGCCAGGATGGCGGCCAGCTCCACCGGGGTGATGGTGGGGTTGACGTTGGGGATGAGCTTGGGGAAGCGGGTGCGGATGAGCCGCAGGATGGTGGGGCAGGCGGAGGAGATCTGAGGCATGACCTTGTTCTCCCCGCTGCTGATGGCGTGGCGGGCGTAGTCGGAGAGGATCTCCGCCGCCCGGGCCGTCTCAAAGACCTTCTGGAAGCCGATCTTCAGAAGGCCGTTCAATACGATGTCAATGTCGTCCAGGTACTGGAACTGGCCGTAGAGGGCGGGGTCGGGGAGGGCCACCCGGTACTGGTACTTCTCCAGCTTTTCCAGGCTGTCGCTCACCGACTTGATGGCCTTGTGGGGGCAGACCTGGATGCACTTGCCGCAGTCGATGCACCGCTCGTTGAGGATGGTGGCCTTGCCGTTGCGGACCCGGATGGCCTCGGTGGGGCAGTTCTTGATGCAGGTGGTACACCCCCGGCAGCGCTTGTATTCCAGAATGACGGAATGTTTCATCATCGTGGGATCACCCCGTTTCCAAGGGGCGTCCTGACGCCGGACGCCCGGTTTTTCAGTTGATGTGGATCTTCATGGTCACCGTGGTGCCCACGCCCACCTGGGTGTCAATCTGCATGTCGTCGGAGCAGCGCTTCATATTGGGCAGGCCCATACCGGCGCCGAAGCCCAGGTCCCGGGCCACGTCTCCGGCGGTGGAGAAGCCCTCCTCCATGGCCTGGTCCACGTCGGGGATGCCGGGGCCATGGTCGGTGAGGCGGATGGTGATGGTGTCCATCCCCACGTCCACCTCCACCTGGCCGCCGTCGGCGTGGATGACCATATTGATCTCGCCCTCGTACATGCAGATGGAGGCCCGGCGAATGACCTCCGGCGGCAGCCCCAGCTTCTTGAGGGTCATCTTCATCTTGCTGGAGGCCTCGCCAGCCTGGATCAGGTCGCCGCCGTCCACCTCATAGTTCAGCTTCAGATCTCCCATGGTCACTCCCCCGCCAGTCCTCTGCTGTACAGCAGGCCGCAGGCGATGAACATGCGCATCTCGGAGCGCATGACCACGATCTCCCGCTCCCTGGCAAGCTCCAGAATGTCCTCGCCCGGCATCTTCCCACGGACGAAGATGATGCACTTCATGTCCATCATCTCGGCGGTACGCACCACCTGGGGGTTGACCATACCGGTGAGCAGCAGCGCCTGGTCCTTCACATAGGCCAGTACATCGCTCATGAAATCGCTGGCGCAGGCCGACCGGACCTCCCGGTCCAGGTACTCCTCGCCGCACAGCACCGTGGCGTTCAGGATGTCTCTGATCTCAAACAGATCCATACGCGCTCCCCTTTCGTCGGCCCGGCGGGCCGCACTGGCTGCCTCCGCGGCGGCGGACCGTTCCCCTTGGTCACACCGGGCAGAGCTTGCTGCTTAACTGTGTTTATTCTATCACATCCCGCCGCCAGATGAAACAGCTTTTTCCACCCCTCCGCCGGGGCCGTTCTTTTTTCCGGC
This sequence comes from Intestinimonas sp. HCP28S3_D6, assembly GCF_052065695.1. Taxonomy (NCBI): domain Bacteria; kingdom Bacillati; phylum Bacillota; class Clostridia; order Eubacteriales; genus Intestinimonas; species Intestinimonas sp. HCP28S3_D6. The sequence continues at coordinate 57,638 of NZ_JBQHTM010000002.1, read as the reverse complement.
ACGAGCGCATTATACAAAGATGGCGGCTTCCGGCGGCCGTTTTTGTGTCTGTCTATCATTGACATTTGTTTTTCATGTGGTATATAATATTCTTTAACACAGTAAAGCGGTTGAAGCCGCGGCACTGGGTGTGGGGCGGGCGCCCCAGGCAAAACCGCCCCAAATTACAAATAGGAGGCTTGTCAACCATGAGTAATGCCCGCGTATACAACTTTTCCGCCGGTCCCTCTATGCTCCCTCTCCAGGTCCTGGAACGGGCGGGCTCAGAGATCACCAACTACCAGGGCTCCGGTATGTCAGTCATGGAGATGAGCCACCGTTCAAAGGTGTTTCAAAAAATCTTTGACGACACCCAGGCCAAGTTCCGCCGCCTGCTGAAGGTCCCTGAGGGCTACAAGGTCCTCTTCCTCCAGGGCGGCGCCTCCACCCAGTTCTCCGCCGTGCCCCTGAACCTCATCGGCAAGACGGGCAAGGCCGACTACGCCGTCACCGGCAACTTCTCCAACCTGGCCTACAAGGAGGCCAAGAAGTACGGCACCATCAACCTGGCCGCCTCCAGCGAGGACAAAAACCACACCTACATCCCCGCCCAGAGCCAGCTGAAGCTGGACCCCGAGGCGTCCTATTTCTACTACTGCGCCAACAACACCATCTACGGCACCGAGTGGCAGTACGTCCCCGACACCGGTGACGTGCCCCTGGTGTGCGATATGTCCTCCGACATCCTGTCCCGTCCGGTGGACGTGAGTAAGTACGGCGTCATCTTCGCCGGCGCCCAGAAGAACATGGCCCCCGCCGGCCTCACCGTGGCCATCGTCCGGGAGGACCTGGCCGGCCATGAGCTGCCCTACACCCCCAAGATGCTGGGCTATCAGCTCATGATCGAGAAGGACTCCATGTACAACACTCCCCCCTGCTGGTGCATCTACATCCTGGGCCTGGTGCTGGACTGGCTGGACGAACAGGGCGGCGTGGAAGGCATGGAGGCCATCAAGCACGGCAAGGCCCAGATGCTCTATGACGTCATCGACAACTCCAAGCTCTTCACCTGCGCCGTGGAGAAGGACTCCCGCTCCGACATGAACGTGACCTTCCGCTCGGCCAGCGAGGAGCTGGACGCCAAGTTCGTCGCCGAGGCCACCGCCGCCGGCTTCACCAACCTGAAGGGCCACCGCAACGTGGGAGGTATGAGAGCCTCCATCTACAACGCCATGCCTGTGGAAGGCGTGGAAAAATTGTGTGATTTTATTAAGGCCTTTGACAAGAACAACTGAAGCGGTCCCTTGACCGCTCCAAATACTGAATATTGGAGGGAATCCACCATGTTTCGCATCAAAACCATGAACAAGATCTCTCCCACCGGCCTGGCCGTTCTGGACGCCACCCGGTTTACCGTCTCCGACAACGTGGAAAACGAGGACGGCATTCTGGTCCGCTCCGCGGACATGCACGAGTACGCCTTCCCCAGCGCCCTGCGGGCCATCGCCCGGGCGGGCGCCGGCACCAACAACATCCCCATCGACCGCTGTTCCGAGGCGGGCATCGTGGTCTTTAACACCCCCGGCGCCAACGCCAACGCCGTGAAGGAGCTGGTCATCTGCGCCCTGATGCTCTCCTCCCGTGATGTGGTGGGCGGCATCGAGTGGACCAAGGCCCAGCTGGCCGCCGGCGAGGACGTGGCCAAGGTGGTGGAGAAGGGCAAGAGCCAGTTCGTGGGGCCCGAGATCGCGGGCAAGAGCCTGGGCGTCATCGGCCTGGGCGCCATCGGCGTGCAGGTGGCCAACATCGCCACCAAGCTGGGCATGGAGGTCTACGGCTACGACCCCTACCTCTCCGTGGACGCTGCCCTCTCCCTGTCCCGGATGGTCCACCATGTCACCGACCTCACCGCCATCTACAAAAACTGCGACTACATCACCATCCACGTGCCCCAGACCCCGGACACCAAGGGCATGCTCAACGCTGCCGCCTTTGACCAGATGAAGACCGGCGTGCGCGTCATCAACCTGGCCCGTGGCGGCCTGGTCAACGACGAGGACATGATCGCCGCCCTGGAGAGCGGTAAGGTGGCCCGGTACGTCACCGACTTCCCCGACAACACCATCACCGCCGCCAAGAACGTGGTGCCCATCCCCCACTTGGGCGCCTCCACCCCGGAGAGCGAGGAGAACTGTGCCCTCATGGCCGCCCAGCAGCTCCGGGACTACCTGGAGACGGGCAACATCCGCAACTCCGTGAATCTGCCCACTCTGGAGCAGGACTGGTCCGGCGAGACCCGGCTGTGCATCATCCACCGGAACATCCCCAACATGCTGGCCTCCATCACCAACACCCTGGCCAAGGACGGGGTGAACGTGGAGAACCTGACCAACAAGTCCAAGGGCAACTACGCCTACACCATCGTGGACGTGGGCCAGCGGGTGGGCGACGCCATAGCCGACGAGATCCGTGCCGTGGATGGCGTCCTCCGGGTCCGGGTCCTCAAACACTGAGCAAAAACAGAACAACACACAAAAACTCCCCCGCGCCCACGGCGCGGGGGAGTTTTCTGTCTTTATAGGTCGGCTTCCTCCACGATCTCAAAGAGGTCCTCCACCCCGCAGTCCAGGGCGGTGATGATCTTGGAGAGATTGTCAACATCGTAGCGCAAAACACTGTTTTTATAATAACCATCAATGGTTTGATATTTGATACCCGTCTTTTGGGCCAGCACATAGCGCGTCATTTGGCGCTCTTCCAAATAACGGTCTAATTTTAATTTTAGTCGTTTCAGAATTATCACCTTATTTCAGTATATACATACTAAAGGTAATAATTCTAATTGACAATTTCCCGCGAGGGGTATACACTCTTTATTGGATATAATAGAGAGGAGATGTGTCTATGTCTGACTATCAAAAGCTCTATTCCATTCTCTTCAACGCCATCACGGATACCCTGGAAGATCTGGGAAAGCAGAACTACGGCATGGCGGCGGAACGCCTGATGCACGCCCAACTGACCACGGAGGCGCTCTACATCGAATCCGGCCCGAAAAAAGAGAAACTCAAGGCGGAAAAAGCGAGCAACATATAGCGGGAGTGGACAACATGTCCGCTCCCGTTTTCCGTCCGTCTCTCTCGGTGGTCCTCCTGCCCCCCCGGCGGCACGGGCGTTACGGAGTAAGCCCGGGACGCAAGAAGCCGGGCGATAGAAGAGCTCCGGGGGGTACATCCAATAGGGGGGCCGCAGCCCCCCTGTGCTTGGTCGTTTTAAGGGGTGGATTGTCAAGGAGGGGGAAATCGAAATCCCCCTCCTTGACTGACTCTTTCGCCCCTTTCTGGTCATTCAGAAAGGGGCCCGCCGGAGGCCGTTCTCCATCGGAGATGGTAACGAAACGATTTTCTTTTAATCAAAGTAATTTCTGTCTGCATTGTTGTCCTCCCTGCCGGGGGCGTTCCTTTCTGCTTGTGCAGAAAGGAACCAAAGACACCCCAGAGAGGGGGGATTCCGATTTCCCCCCTCTCTGGACTCTCCCCCTTGAAACGGCCAACACAGGGGGGCTGCGGCCCCCCTATTGGATGTACCCCCCGGGGCTGTTCTATCGCCGCGCTGCTTGCACCGGCGGCTTATTCCGTAACGCCGCCGGTGCCCGGGGGCTGGGGACCACCGGCCGTCTGCCGCAGCGCCGCCGCAAAAGCAAACGGGCGGGGATTGGCCCCGCCCGTTTAGACGCTGTGCTATTGCAGATCCTCAAAATTGTAGAGCTCCGGCGGCAGCACGTCGGAGAGCTCCACCAACACCGGCAGGAAGCCGCCGCTGTAATCCACCTTTGGGGTGCGAAGCCTCTCTCCCTGCTCCGGTTTGCGGATGGGCAGGGAGACCACGCACCGGGTGACGCCCTCCCGGCTCTCAGCCAGCACGGTACCCCCGTGGAGGACCGCCGTCCGGCGGACCACCTCCAGACCCAGACCGAGCCCCTGCCTGGGGTCCGTGGGGACGACCGCCAGATCCCCGCCGAACATCCGGGCCACGTCCTGCTCCCCCAGGGCCCGGCCGGTATTCCACACCGTCACCACCGCCCGGTGGCCCCGGACGGACAGCTTCAGCCCCAGCTTTCCCTTCCGGCCCGCCGCCTTCATGGCGTTGGACACCAGACACAGCAGCATCCGCCGCAGCAGCCTGTCGTCGCCCACGGTGATCAGACCGGAGGTCTCCAGGGACCAGGTGAAGTCATACCCGCCCATGCGGCAGACACTCTTCACCTCCTCCGCCGTCTCCCGGCACAGTCCGGCCAGATCCATCCCTCCAGGCTGCCAATGTTCCGCCTCTCCACCGGCGAGCGACAGGTGATCGGCCAGCCGGATGATGCGGTAGAGGCCCTGATTGGCCGCCGCCAGATACCGTTTTACCTTTTCCTCATCCGGGACCTCTTCGGTGGGGTCCAGCCGCTGGAGGGCGGCGGACAGGGTGGCGGTCTCCCGCCGGAGCTGGAGGGAAAGCCGCTCCAGTCCGGGCTGACTGGCACTCCCCTCTCTGGACCGCAGCACCACCAGCGTGCCCCCGCCCACCGCCTGCAGGGAGGCGGTACAGGGCCAGCCGTCCACCTCACCGGCCGCCGCCGCCGGCGGACAGGCCTCTTCCAGAAGGGATTTCAGTCCCCCGGGGACCTCATCTCCCGGCCGTAGCCCGGGAAACCGCCCCGCCGCCGCCCGGTTGCAATAGGCCACCTTGCCCTCCCGCAGCAGCAGCACCGGCTCCGGAAAGCCGTCAAAGAGCGTTTGGTTCCAATCCTCGCCGCTCAAATCGCCCCATACCTCCTCGCCGGACACCACGGTCCGCCCTTATTTCCGCCCGCCCGGCACGCTTCATTTGCTTAGTCTGCGCCGGTCATGGGAAAGGTACGTTTTTTTCAGTGTACCAAATTCTGGGCCTCCCTACAAGGCGAAATGTCGAATTTTGTCGAAAAAAATTTGCCGTTTTTTCTTACAAACGAAAGTGAATGAAATTTCTTTAAAAATACCTCTTGATAAAATTCGTCAGCTGCATTATAATGGACCCGCAAAGAAGGGACCCGTCAATATTTTATAAGGAGAGAATGCAGCTATGAGCATCAAAATCGGCATCAATGGCTTCGGCAGAATCGGCCGCCTGGTGTTCCGCGCCGGCCTGACCCGCCCCGACGTGGAGTTCGTGGGTATCAACGACCCCGGCATGACCCCCGACTATATGGCCTATATGCTCCGCTACGACACCATCCACGGCCGCTTCAACGGCACCATCGAGTACGATGAGAACTCCATCACCGTCAACGGCCACAAGGTCATGGTGTACGCCAAGATGAACCCCTCCGAGATTCCCTGGGGCGAGATCGGCGCTGAGTACGTGGTGGAGTCCACCGGCCTGTTCCTGACCAAGGAGAAGGCTCAGGGCCACATCGACGCCGGCGCCAAGAAGGTCGTCATGTCCGCCCCCTCCAAGGACGACACCCCCATGTTCGTCTGCGGCGTGAACCTGGACAAGTACACCTCCGACATGACCTTCGTGTCCAACGCCTCCTGCACCACCAACTGCCTGGCCCCCATCGCCAAGGTCCTCAACGACAAGTTCGGCATCACCGACGGCCTGATGACCACTGTCCACTCCGTCACCGCCACCCAGAAGACCGTTGACGGCCCCTCCAAGAAGGACTGGCGCGGCGGCCGTGCGGCTACCTACAACATCATCCCCTCCTCCACCGGCGCCGCCAAGGCCGTGGGCAAGGTCATCCCCGAGCTCAACGGCAAGCTGACCGGCATGTCCATGCGTGTCCCCACTCTGGACGTCTCCGTGGTCGACCTGACCGTCAACCTGGCCAAGCCCGCCAAGTACGACGAGATCTGCGCCGCCATGAAGGAGGCCTCCGAGGGTGAGCTGGCCGGCGTGCTGGGCTACACCGACGAGGACGTGGTCTCCTCCGACTTCATCAGCGATCCCCACACCTCCATCTTCGACGCCAAGGCCGGCATCGCCCTCACCGATACCTTCGTGAAGGTCGTGTCCTGGTACGACAACGAGTGGGGTTACTCCAACAAGGTGGTCGACCTCATCACCTATATGTACGGCGTGGACCACAAGTAATTTCCCTTTCTCCTATTACGTTGCCCAAAGACCGGACCCATCTGGGTCCGGTCTTTTTTTCTTTTTCCCCTTGACAAATTGGCGCCACTGTGTCTATACTGTATATGCTGAATATATACAGTATACCATCTCGAGGTGAACCATGGACATCATCATCAGCAACAGTGCCGGCGTGCCCATCTACGAGCAGATCACCCAGCAGATGAAGGGCCTCATTCTGCGGGGAGAGCTGAAGGAGGGGGAGGCCCTCCCCTCCATGCGGCTGCTGGCCAAGGAACTGCGTATCTCGGTCATCACCACCAAGCGGGCCTACGAGGAGCTGGAGCGTGAGGGCTTCCTCACCACGGTGCCCGGCAAGGGCTGCTTCGTGGCCCCCAGGGATCTGGAACTGGTCCGTGAGGACTGCCTCCGCCGGGTGGAGGAGCACCTCTCCCAGGCTGTGGACATCGCCAAGGGCGGCGGTATCTCCCTGGAGGAACTCACCGGGGCGCTGAACATTCTATATGGAGACGAGTGATATGGCCAATCTCATCGAAGTACAGGGCCTGTGCAAAAACTACGGCGACTTTTGCCTGGACCACGTAGATCTGACCCTGCCCGGCGGCACCATTCTCGGCCTCATCGGCGAAAACGGCGCCGGCAAGACCACCACCATCAAGGCCATTCTGGGGCTCATTCACCGGGACAGCGGGTCGGTGCAGGTGCTGGGCCGGGAGGTGACTGAGGGCAGCGACTTCCGGGAGGACATCGGCATCGTCCTGGACGAGAGCGCCTTCCACGACCCGCTGAAGGCGCCCCAGGTAGGAAAGATCCTGGCCGGGACCTACCGGAACTGGGACGCCCCCCTCTTTGACGCCTACCTGGACCGGTTCCAGCTGCCCCGGAACAAGAAGATCAAGGAATTCTCCAAAGGCATGAAGATGAAGCTCGCCATCGCCTCCGCCCTGGCCCACCACCCCCGGCTCCTCATCCTGGATGAGGCCACCGCCGGGCTGGACCCGGTGGTCCGCAACGAGCTTCTGGACGAGTTCCTCGCCTTCATCCAGGACGAGGACCACGCCATTCTCCTCTCCAGCCACATCACCAGCGACCTGGAGAAGGCGGCGGACTATGTGACCTACCTCCATAGGGGCCGGGCGGTCCTCCAGGGGGCCAAGGATGAGCTGCTGGACCGCTACGGGCGGCTGGTATGTTCCCGCGCCGACCTGGCGGCGGTGGACCCCGCCCTGCTGGAGGGCACCCGGGTGAGCCAGTTCGGCTGCGAAGCCCTGGTGAAGGACCGGCAGGCCTTCCGGCGGCGGTATCCGGAGCTGACGGTGGACCCGGTGACCCTGGAGGACATCATGGTATTTACGGTAAGGGGGGACGAGGCATGACAGGCCTTGTGAAAAAAGACCTCTATCTCTCACTCAGCATGTTTAAAAGCTATGTGGCGGTGGCGGCCGTCTTTGCCGCCCTCACCGCCTTCGGCATCTACGACATCTCCTTCTTCGTCACCTATGTATCGATCATGTGCATCATGATCCCGGTAAACCTCTTCGCCTACGACGAGCAGGCCCGGTGGGACAAATACGCTGCCGCTCTCCCCTCCGGCCGGGCAGGAGTGGTGAAGGCCCGCTATCTCTTCACCGTTCTGGTCTGTGCCGGCTCCCTGGTATTTTCCCTCCTCCTCCAACTGATCGTAGCTCTGGTCTCCGGCGCACAGGGCCAGGAACGGGTGGACCTCCTCCTCAGCGGCCTCCTCCCCACCGCCTACGGCTGCTTCATGAACGCCATCCTCCTCCCCCTCCTCTTCAAGTTTGGCTCCCAGAAGGCGCGGCTCTACCTGATCCTGGTCCTGGGGGTTGGGGTGGGCGTCATCTTCGGCGGACTCACCGGCCTCAAGGAGATGGGCCTCTCCCTCTCTGCGCTGCGCCTCCCCCTCTTTGTGCTGCCGGTGGTGGGCCTGCTGGCGCTAATCCCCTCCTATCTTCTCTCCAAACGGATCTTTTTCCACAAAGACCTCTGAGTATGTGTAAAATGGGCGCCGCGACTTTCGTCGCGGCGCCCATTTCTATCGAAGCAGCTGCCATTCTGTCCCCACCTGGCGGTAGAGTCGGTCGGCCCGGTCCACCGACGGCGGCTCTCCGTCCCAGTCGAACTGCACACAGGTTCCACAGGCTGTGGAAAGTTCCCGGGGCACCGGCATGAGACGGGTGGAACGGGCACCGGCGCTGTGGAGCACACGGCTGGCCAAAATACTGTCAAATTGTGAGGAAAAGGTGGCCAGATAGGTCATGACGAGCCCTTCTTTCCCCTCCCCCAGGGAGGTGTGTGGAAGCATGGAAGAAAGCCCCTTACGTATCTCCGGTGCACCAGAGATACGTAAGGGGCTTTTCTGGTTCAGCGTGGGGTGATCTTACCGATTACACCAGCTGCACGATGGCCATCTCGGCGGCATCGCCCCGACGGGGGCCGATCTTCACAACGCGGGTGTAACCGCCGTTGCGGGAGGCGTACTTGGGGCCGATCTCGTCAAAGAGCTTCTTGGCCACATCCTCCTTGGTGATGAAGGCCAGAGCCTGACGATAGGTGGCCAGGTTGTTGTGCTTGGCCAGGGTAATCATCTTCTCGGCCACAGGAGCCACTTCCTTGGCGCGGGCGTAGGTGGTCTTGATCTGGCCGTTCTCCAGCAGATAGGTCACCATGGCGCGGAGCATAGCCTTACGCTGGTCAGAACGCTTACCAAGCTTACGATATCCGGACATTGTGATACACTCCTCAATCGGCGTTTCGCACAGCGAACGCCCTTCTCTGTAAATTCGTCCTGAGGGCGCGTGCCCTCGGGAGGACGTGGGACCGGGGATAACCCCGGGTCCGGGAGGGGACGTTACATGCCCCCCGGACCGCCCTCCGGTACAGCCTTAATTGTTGCTGTCGTCGCTGGCCAGGGACAGACCCATCATGGCCAGCTTGTTGATGACCTCTTCCAGGCTCTTGCGGCCCAGGTTGCGCACCTTCATCATCTCGTCCTCGGTCTTGGAGATGAGGTCCTCCACCGTGTTGATGTTGGCGCGCTTGAGGCAGTTGAAGGACCGGACCGACAGGTCCAGCTCCTCGATGGTCAGCTCCAGGACCTTGTCCCGCTGGGCCTCCGCCTTCTCCACCACCGTGGACTTGTTGCCCATGGTCTCAGAGAGATCGGTGAAGAGCATGAAGTGGTCCACCAGGATCCGGGCGCCCAGACTCACCGCGTCCCGGGCGGTGATGGTGCCGTTGGTCCACACCTCCAGGGTCAGCTTGTCGAAGTCGGTGAGGTCGCCCACACGGGTGTTCTCCACCGTGTAGTTCACCTTCTTCACAGGCGTGTAGATCGAGTCCACCGGGATGAGTCCGATGACCGTCTGGGCCGGCTTGTTCCGGTCGGCGGGGACGTAGCCACGGCCGTGGGACAGCGTCAGCTCCATGTTGAGGGAGGCGTCGGGGCCCAGGGTGGCAATGTGGTGGTCGGGATTGAGGACCTCCACCTCGCCGTCAGCCTTGATGTCACCGGCGGTGACCTCGCCTTCGCCGTTGGCCTCGATATAGACGGTCTTCACGCCCTCGGAGTGCAGCTTGGCAATGATGCCCTTCACGTTGAGGACGATCTCAGTCACATCTTCCTTGACGCCGGGGATGGTGCAGAACTCGTGCTGGACACCGGCGATCTTGATGGAGGTCACCGCGGTGCCAGGCAGAGAGGACAGCAGGATCCGGCGCAGGGAGTTACCCAGAGTGGTGCCATAGCCGCGCTCCAGCGGCTCCACCACATACTTGCCATAGGAGCCGTCGCCAGGGTTTTCCACGCATTCGATGCGCGGCTTTTCGATTTCTACCATGAAACAGTTACCCTCCTTGTTGCGGCGGCAGAGCGGGCAGGCTCTGCCGTATCGTCGTTAGGTTCATTGGGACGCGGGGGCGATGCCCCCGCTCTCCCACAGTCGAGGGTATCAAATCGATTACTTAGAATACAGCTCGACGATCAGGTGCTCCTCGATGGGCAGGTCGATGTCCTCCCGGGCGGGAGTGCCGACGACCTTGGCCACCAGGGTGTTCTGGTCGAAATCAAGCCACTTGGGGGCGGGGCGGGAGCCGTTGGCCTCCAGGGAAGCCTTGAACTTATCCAGGCTGCGGCTGGAATCCTTCAGAGCGATGACCTCGCCGGGCTTCACCAGGTAAGAGGGGATATCGACCTTCTTGCCATTGATGGTGAAGTGGCCGTGACGGACCAGCTGACGGGCCTCGGGACGGCTCATGGCGAAGCCCAGACGATAGATGACGTTGTCCAGGCGGGACTCCAGGATGGCCAGCAGGTTCTCACCGGTGACACCCTTCTTGGAGGAAGCCATCTCGTAGTACTTGGCGAACTGGCTCTCCAGCACGCCGTAGTAGCGGCGGGCCTTCTGCTTCTCGCGCAGCTGCATGCCGTACTCGCTCATCTTCTTGTTCCGCGCGTTGCCGTGCTGGCCGGGCGCGAAGGGGCGGCGCTCCATGGCGCACTTGTCGGTGTAGCAGCGGTCACCCTTCAGGAAGAGCTTCTGGCCCTCCCGGCGGCACATGCGGCAGACCGCTCCGGTATATCTTGCCATATTGTAATTCCCTCCTCTAAATCAGACGCGGCGGCGCTTGGGCGGCCGGCAGCCGTTGTGGGGAACGGGGGTCACGTCCTTGATGAGGGTGACTTCCAGGCCCACGGCCTGCAGGGCGCGGATGGCGGCCTCACGGCCGGCGCCGGGGCCCTTCACGTACACCTCCACGGTCTTCAGGCCGTGCTCCATGGCCGCCTTGGCAGCGGTCTCAGCGGCGGTCTGAGCGGCGAAGGGGGTGGACTTACGGGAGCCGCGGAAGCCAAGGCCGCCGGAGGAGGCCCAGCTCAGGGCGTTGCCGCCCATGTCGGTCACGGTGACCATGGTGTTGTTGAAGGAGGAGCGGATGTGCACCTGGCCCTTCTCGATATTCTTACGCTCGCGGCGCTTACGCACCACTTTCTTGCCGTTCTTAGCAGCAGTAGCCATGTGTATCTTCCCTCCTTACTTCTTCTTATTGGCGACGGTACGCTTGGGACCCTTGCGGGTACGGGCGTTGGTCTTGCTGCGCTGGCCGCGGACGGGCAGGCCCTTGCGGTGCCGCATGCCGCGGTAGCAGCCGATCTCGGTCAGGCGCTTGATGTCCATGGCGACATCGCGGCGGAGGTCGCCCTCCACGGTGTAGCCGTTGGCGATCACTTCACGCAGCTTGGCCTCGTCGTCCTCGGTGAGATCCTTCACGCGGGTGTCGGGGTTGATCCCGGCCTCCTTCAGGATCTTGTTGGCGCTGGTGCGCCCAATGCCGAAGATGTAAGTGAGACCGATCTCCACTCTCTTGTCCTTCGGCAGGTCAATGCCGGCAATACGTGCCATATTTCTTCAGCGCCTCCTTTAACCTTGTCTCTGCTTGTGCTTGGGGTTTTCGCAAATAACCATGACTTTGCCCTTGCGCTTAATGATCTTGCACTTCTCGCACATGGGCTTCACGGACGGTCTGACTTTCATTGTTGAAACCTCCTATGAATGCCTGATGGCCCCGGCGGGGGCGGGGGCAAGGCCCCTCGGCCGCCGGTCGTTTACGTCGTGGCAGGGCGGAGCCGCCTGAGGCGGGCCCACCCGTCCTGCTCCTCCGGTCTGGGAAGCGTGCGCTTCCGGGGGCGGAGGCCACCCATTCAGCCGCGGCACAGGCCGCGGACGGATTACTTGCTTCTCCAGGTGATCCGGCCCCGGGTCAGGTCGTACGGAGACATCTGCACCGTGACCTTGTCGCCGGGAAGGATCCGGATGAAGTTCATGCGGAGCTTTCCGGAAATATGGGCCAGGATGATGTGCCCATTTCCGATGTCCACATGGAAGGTCGTGTTGGGCAGGGATTCGGTGACGATCCCCTCCAGCTCGATCATATCGCTTTTTGCCAAGCTTAGTTCCCTCCTTGGTGGCGGAAGGCCCCAAGGGCCCTCCTGAGCTCACTGTCGGACACCGTGAGTCCGTCCTCCAGCTTCCGGATGGCCGGATGCCGGAACGTACCCCGGCACACCATGTCCACATGTCCTGTCTTCTTCCGCTTGGGAGAGGACGCCTTCCGGCGTTTCCCGTCGGCCAGGAGGAAGTAGTCCCCCTCCTGTCCCAGGACGCACAACAGTGTATCCTTATCCCGGCCCGCTGTGGAACGGACGATCCAGCCTCTGCATGCCTGCATCAGAGATCTCCGCCCAAGGGGGTCAGGAGCTCGGGCTCCCCCTCGGTGATGAGGATGGTGTTTTCATAGTGGGCGGCCAGAGAGCCATCCACCGTTACGGTGGTCCAGCCGTCCTTCAGGACCCGGACCTCCCAGCTTCCGGCGTTGACCATGGGCTCCACAGCCAGCACCATGCCCGGCAGCAGCCGGGCGCCGTGTCCGGCGGGGCCGAAGTTGGGCACCTCCGGAGGCTCGTGGAGCTTGGCGCCCACGCCATGGCCCACAAAGCTGCGGACCACGGAGTAACCGTTTTTCTCCACATACTGCTGTACCGCGTGGGAGATGTCGCTCACCCGGTGGCCCGGGGTGGCCATCTTGATGCCCTCAAAGAAGCTCTGGCGGGTCACGTCGATGAGCCGCCGGGCCTCCGGGGAGATCTTGCCGCAGGCGAACGTGCCGCAGCAGTCCCCGTGGAAGCCGTCCAGATAGGCACCCACATCCACACTGACGATATCGCCCTCCACCAGCTTCCGGTGGTCCGGAATGCCGTGGATGACCACTTCGTTGATGGAGATACAGGCGGAGCCGGGGTAGCCGCTGTAATTGAGGAAGGAGGGCTCAGCGCCATGGGAGCGGATGAAGTCCCGCACCGCATGGTCGATCTCCAGTGTGGAGACCCCCGGCTTGACCATGGAACCGGCCAGCGCACGGGCCTGGGACGTCAGGGCCCCGGCCCGGTGCATGAGCTCGATCTCACGATCGGATTTGATGGAGATCATGTTCAATGGGACGCCTCCAGGACCTGCTTGATGGCCCGGGTGGTATCCTCGATGGTGCCCAGGTTGCCGGGCACCACATTGAGCTTGCCGCGCTCCTGATAGAAGTGCTTCAGGGGCTCGGTCTCGTCGTGGTAGACCACCAGGCGGGCCCGGACGGTCTCGGGCTTGTCGTCGTCCCGCTCCACCAGCTCGCCGCCGCACAGGTCACAGACGCCGGCAGTCTTGGGGGGCTTGGACTCCACATGGAAGGGGGTGCCGCACTTGGCGCAGACACGACGGCCGTCCATGCGCTTGACAATGGCCTCATCGGAGATCTCCAGGGAAATGACGTGGTCAAACTGGATGCCGTGGGCTTCCAGGGCCTCAGCCTGGGCGATGGTGCGGGGCACGCCGTCCAGAATGAAACCATTGGCGCAGTCGGCCTCAGCCAGGCGCTCCTGGATGATGCCGATGATGACCTCATCGGGCACCAGCTTACCGGCATCCATATAGCTCTTGGCCTTCAGGCCGATGGGGGTGCCGGCCTTGACGGCGGCACGGAGGATGTTGCCGGTAGAGATGGTGGGGATGTTCAGGTCGCGGGAAAGGATCTCGGCCTGGGTGCCCTTACCGGCGCCCGGAGGCCCTAACAGGATCAGCTTCATACCCACTTACCCCCTTACTCCAGGAAGCCCTTATAGTGACGCATGAGCATCTGGGCCTCCAGAGACTTCATGGTCTCCAGCGCCACGCTGACCACGATGATGATAGAGGTACCGCCGATGGCCAGGTTCCGCACACCGATCAGGTTCTGGGTCACGATGGGGGCGATGGCGATGATGGACAGGTAGATGGCGCCGAACAGGGTGATCTTGCCCAGCACCTTGCTGATGAAGTCGGCGGTGGGCTTGCCGGGACGGAAGCCGGGGATGAAGCCGCCGTTCTTCTTCAGGTTGTTGGCCACCTCAATGGGGTTGAACTGCATGGTGGAGTAGAAATAGCTGAAGCCCAGGATCAGCAGGAAGTAGATGACGGAGTAGAGGACACCGGTGGTGTCAAAGACCCGCATCAGACCGCCGCCGAAACCTTCGCTCTCGGTGGTCCAGCCGGCGAACATGCCGATGGTGGCAGGCAGGGAGGCAATGGACTGAGCGAAGATGATGGGCATGACGCCGGACATGTTCACCTTCATGGGGATGTGGCTGGACTGGCCGCCATACATCTTCCGGCCCACCATCCGCTTGGCGTACTGCACAGGCAGACGGCGCTCAGCGTTGGAGATGAAGACGATGAGGATCACGATGGCCAGCATACCGATGAGGATGAGGATGGCGCCCCACCAGGGGAGCACGAAGGTGCCCTCGGCGGGAGACTCGGCAAAGGAGGCCTGCACGCCGTACCACATGGTCATGACCATGCGGGGCACGCGGGACACGATGCCGGCGAAGAGGATGATGGAGATGCCGTTGCCGATGCCGAACTCGGTGATCTGCTCACCCAGCCACATGACAAAGGCGGAACCGGCGGTAAAGCTGAAGACGATCACGATGCCGGCCCAGATCCCGTTCATGCCGCCCAGCGCCAGCAGGTTGTTGGTGCGGATGAGGGTGTAGTAGCCAAAGCCCTGCAGCAGGGCGATGCCCACGGTGGTATACCGGGTGATGGCCGCAATCTTCTTCCGGCCCTCCTCGCCGCCCTCCTTCTGGAGACGCTCCAGAGCGGGGATGGCGACGGTGAGCAGCTGGATGATAATGGAGCTGTTGATATAGGGCTGCACACCTAGGGCAAACACCGTGGCGGTGGCGAAGGCGCCGCCGCTCATGGCGTTAATCATGCCGAAGATGGTGCCGCTCATGCTGTTGAGGTAGTTGCCCAGCAGTTCCTTATCCACAAAGGGAACAGGGACCGCAGTGCCCAGCCGGAAGATGAGCAGGGCGAAGATGGTGAACATGATCTTCTTCCGCAGCTCAGGAATCTTCCAGGCGTTACGGATGGTCTGGATCACTTCAGACCACCTCGTACTTTCCACCTGCCGCCACGATCTTCTCCTTGGCGGAGGCGGAGAAAGCGTTGGCCCGGACGGTCAGCTTCTTCTCGAGGCTGCCGTTGCCCAGGATCTTCACGCCGTACTCACACTTGGAGAGGATACCCATCTCCAGAAGATCGCAGACGTTGACGGTGGCCCCATCTTCAAATTTGTTCAGGCTGGAGACGTTGACGATCTCCAGGGGCTTGGCGAAGATGTTGTTGAAGCCCCGCTTGGGGATGCGGCGGACCAGAGGCATCTGGCCGCCCTCGAAGCCGGCGCGGACACCGCCGCCGGAACGGGCCCACTGGCCCTTGTGGCCGCGGCCGGCGGTCTTGCCGTTGCCGGAGCCATGACCGCGGCCCTTACGGAAGGCGCTCTTGACAGAGCCGGGCGCGGGGGAGAGTTCATGCAGATTCATTTCGCGCACCTCCTCACTGTTCCTCGGTGACCTGGAGCAGGTAACCGATATGGGCGATCTTGCCGCGGGTAGCCTCGTTGTCGGGCTGCACGGTGGTGTCGCCGATCTTGCGCAGGCCCAGAGCCTCGGCAGTCGCCTTGTGCTTGGCGATGCGGCCGTTCAGGCTCTTGACCAGCTTGATGTTCAGCTTAGCCATTTCTAGCCCTCCTTAACCTACGATCTCGTCCACGCTCTTGCCGCGGACACGGGCGACCTCCTCGGGACCACGGAGAGCCTTCAGGCCCTCGAAGGTGGCGGAGACCACGTTCTGCTGATTGTTGGAGCGCAGGCACTTGGCACGGATGTCCTTGATGCCGGCGGCTTCCATGACGGCACGGACAGGGCCGCCAGCGATGATGCCGGTACCGGGGCCAGCGGGCTTCAGAAGCACGCGGCCGGCGCCGAACTCACCAATGACCTCGTGGGGAATGGTGGTGCCGGACAGGCTCACATTGATCATGTTCTTCTTGGCGTCCTCGATGCCCTTGCGGATGGCCTCGGGCACCTCAGCGGCCTTGCCCAGGCCGAAGCCCACGCGGCCCTTCTCGTCGCCCACGACCATGAGAGCGGCGAACTTGAAGATACGGCCGCCCTTAACGGTCTTGCTGACGCGGTTCAGAGAAACGAGCTTCTCGGTGAACTCGCTGGGTTCTCTTTCAAATCTAGCCATGTTCGTTCTCTCCTCCCCTTAAAATTCCAGGCCGCCCTCACGGGCGCCCTCGGCCAGGGCCTGGACCCGGCCGTGGTAGACGTAACCGCCACGGTCGAAGACCACGGTGGTGATACCGGCGGCCTTGGCGCGCTCGGCCACCAGCTGACCCACCATCTTGGCGGCGTCGGTCTTGGTGCCGTCGCAGTTGAAGCTCTTCTCCAGGGAGGAAGCGGAGACCAGGGTCTTACCGGCCACATCATCGATGATCTGGGCGTAGATGTTGGTCTCGCTGCGGAACACGTTCAGGCGGGGTCTCTCGGGCGTGCCGGAGATTTTTCCGCGCACTCTCTTGTGGCGCTTAAGCCGCTGAGCGTTGGTATTGGGTCTGTTGATCATTTAGGCACACCTCCTTATTTCTTCTTGACGCCGGTCTTGCCTTCCTTGCGGCGGATGACCTCGTCAGTGTATTTGATACCCTTGCCCTTATAAGGCTCGGGGGGTCTTTTCTCTCTGACCTCGGCGGCAAACTGGCCCACCTTCTGCTTGTCGGCACCAGAGATGACAATCTTGTTGGGGTTGGGCACGTCGATGGAGATACCCTCGGGCTCCTCCATGGTGACCTGATGGGAGAAGCCCAGGTTCATGACCAGCTTCTTCCCCTCCTTGGCCACACGGTAACCAACACCGTTGACGTCCAGCTCCTTCTTGAAGCCGTCGGTCACACCCACCACCATGTTGTGGAGCAGGCTGCGGGTCAGGCCGTGCAGGGCACGGTTCTCCTTGGCGTCGTTGGGACGGGTCACGTGGAGCTCGCTGCCCTCCTGGCTGATGGTCATGGCGGGGCTGAGCTGCTGGGTGAGGGAGCCCTTGGGGCCCTTCACAGTGACCAGATTGTCGCTGCCGATGGTGATTTCCACGCCGGCGGGAACAGAGATAGGCGCTCTTCCGATTCTAGACATTTCTCTCTCTCCCTCCTTACCACACGAAGGCCAGGACTTCACCGCCGACATGCTGCGCGCGGGCAGCCTTGTCGGTCATGACGCCCTTGGACGTGGACACGATGGCGATACCCAGTCCGCGGAGGACACGGGGGAGCTCGTCGGCTCCGGCGTACACCCGCAGGCCGGGCTTGGAAACACGGCGAAGGCCGGTGATGACCTTTTCCTTGTTAGCGTTGTACTTCAGGGTGATGCGGATCACGCCCTGAGTGCCGTCGTCGATCAGCTGGAAGTTCTTGATATAGCCTTCATCCAGCAGGATCTGGGCGATGGACTTCTTCATGTTGGACGCGGGCACGTCCACGGTGTCATGCTTGGCGTTGTTCGCGTTGCGGATGCGGGTGAGCATATCCGCAATGGGGTCCGTGATATGCATGAGACTTTACCTCCTTATAGAGTTACAGGCCGCAGCCTGTTTCGGCGGAAGGTATCGGAGCTAGGTGGGCTCCGACCTGTTGACCACCGGCTGGGGATTTATTCAAAAGCCGTGGTGGGGGCGGCACAAGGCCGCCCCTCTGACAGCTTTTGGACCTTTGGAACGCTCCGTCGGGAGCAGCTTGGTGAAGCTCGTTTCGTCAGGCAGGCGGAACGAGATTTACCAAGAGGCCAGCCTCGCAGGGAAGCGGCTTCCAGGCAAGCAGCGGGACCGAAGGCGTACTTTGTGTACGTCGAGGGAGCGCTGCGCGGCATGGGAGTCGATTACCAAGAGGCCTTCTTCACGCCGGGAATCTGGCCCTTGTAAGCCAGCTCGCGGAAGCAGATACGGCAGATGCCGTAGTCACGCAGGTAAGCGTGGGGACGGCCGCAGATCTTGCACCGGTTGTAGCGCCGGGTGGAGAACTTGGGCTCACGCTGCTGCTTGAGGATCATAGATTTCTTAGCCATTTGTCATTCTCCTCCTTACGCCTGGGCGAAGGGAGCGCCGATCTGGGTCAGCAGCTCCTTAGCCTCTTCGTCGGTCTGAGCGGTGGTGCAGAACACGATGTCCAGGCCGCGGATCTTGTCGATCTTGTCATACTCGATCTCGGGGAAAATGAGCTGCTCCTTCAGGCCCAGGGCGTAGTTGCCGCGGCCGTCGAAGGCGTTGGGGTTGATGCCCCGGAAGTCACGCACACGGGGCAGAGCCACGTTGAAGAGACGATCCAGGAACTCCCACATACGGTCGCCGCGGAGGGTAACCTTGGCGCCGATGGGCATGCCCTCACGGAGCTTGAAGTTGGCCACGGACTTCTTGGCCTTGGTGATGATGGCCTTCTGGCCGGTGATCTTGGTCAGGTCGCCCACGACGGCCTCCAGGACCTTGGAGTTGTCCCGGGCCTCGCCGCAGCCACAGTTGACCACGATCTTGTCCAGCTTGGGGATCTGCATGGTGGACTTGTAGCCGAACTTCTGCATGAGAGCAGGAGCGACCTCGGCCAGGTACTTCGCCTTCAGGTTAGGCACTTTCTTATCAGCCATTGTCTATTCTCCTCCTCTCTCAGATCTCGGCGCCGCACTTCTTGCAGATGCGGACCTTCTTGCCGCCCTCGACCTTGTGGCCGATGCGGGTGGGCTTGTTGCACTTGGGGCAGACCTTCTGCACCTTGCAGGCATAGATGGGGGCTTCCTTCTTCAGGATGCCGCCCTCCTCGCCCTGCTTGCGGGGCTTGGTGTGACGGGAGACCACGTTGACCTTCTCCACGATCACCTTGCTCTCCTTGGGCATGACGGCCAGGACCTTGCCCTGCTTGCCCTTGTCCTTGCCGGAGAGCACGACCACCAGGTCGTCCTTCTTGATGCTCATCTTGTTCATGTTCTCTCCTACCCCCTTACAGCACTTCGGGAGCCAGGGACAGGATCTTCATGTAATCCTTGTCGCGCAGCTCGCGGGCCACGGGCCCAAAGATACGGGTACCGCGGGGATTCTTGTCGTCCTTGATGAGAACGGCGGCGTTGTCGTCGAAACGGACATAGCTGCCGTCGGCGCGGCGGACGCCCCGGGAGGAGCGGACGATAACGGCCTTGACAACCTCGCCCTTCTTCACGGTGCCGCCGGGCTGAGCCTTGCGGACGGAGGCCACGATCACATCGCCGATGTTGCCGAACTTGCGCTTGGAGCCGCCCAGCACACGGATGGTCTTGATCTCCTTGGCGCCGGTATTATCGGCGACCTTCAGATAGCTTTCCTGCTGAATCATAACGGCACCTCCTTACTTCGCTTTCTCGATGATCTCGACCACGCGCCAGCGCTTGTCCTTGGACAGGGGGCGGGTCTCCATCACCTTGACGCGGTCACCCACGCCACAGGAATTCATCTCGTCATGGGCCTTGAGCTTGTAGGTCCGCTTGACGATCTTCTTATACAGAGGGTGGGCCACACGGTCGGCGATGGCCACAACCACGGTCTTATCCATCTTATCAGAGACAACCAGGCCGACTCTGGTCTTGCGGGAAGAAGTTCTGTTTTCCATCTTCTATTTCCTCCTTCTTATCGGCCTGCGAGCTGCTGCTCACGGATCACGGTCTTGATTCGGGCAATGTCTTTCTTGACCTCCGCGATGCGGATGGGGTTGTCGAGCTGATTGGTGGCGTGCTGCAGCCGGAGCTGGAACAGGTCCTTCTTCAGGTCCAGCAGCTTGGCGTCCAGCTCAGCAGCGGACATCTTGCGTACCTCAGTTGCCTTCATCATTATTCACCACCATTCTCGGTCTCGGCGGTCTGCTTCGCCACGATCTTGCACTTGACAGGCAGCTTGTGGGAGGCCAGACGCAGGGCCTCGCGGGCGACCTCCTCGGAGACGCCGGCGATCTCAAACATGACACGGCCGGGCTTGACCACGGCCACCCAGTACTCGGGGGAGCCCTTACCGGAACCCATGCGGGTCTCAGCGGGCTTCTCGGTGATGGGCTTATCGGGGAAGATCTTGATCCAGACCTTACCGCCACGCTTGGTGTAACGGGTCATGGCGATACGGGCGGCCTCGATCTGGTTGGAGGTGATCCAGGCGGGCTCGGTGGCCTGGAGGCCAAACTCACCGTAAGTGACGGTGTTGCCACGGGTGGCCTTGCCCTTCATGCGGCCGCGGTGGACGCGGCGGTATTTCACTCTCTTAGGCAGCAGCATTAGTTGGCGCCTCCTTCCTTAGGTGCAGCGGGAGCGGCGGGACGGGCGCCGCCCTGAGGACGGGCCCCACCCTGGGGACGGTTGAAGCCGCCCTGACGGGGGCCGCGGTCGCCGTTTCTCCGGTCACCGCCAAAGCCGGGCTTGCGATCGCCGAACTTGCGGTCGTCGCGGCGGCGGGGACGGTCGGGGCGCTCCTTAAAGTTCTTGGTGTCCAGGGTGCGGGGGGTGGTCCGCAGGGCCTGGGAGAGGACCTCGCCCTTGTAGATCCAGCACTTCACACCGATGCGGCCGTAAGTGGTAGCGGCCTCGGCAAAGCCGTAATCGATGTCAGCGCGGAGGGTCTGCAGGGGAATGGTGCCATCGTGATAGTGCTCGGTGCGGGCAATCTCGGCGCCGTTCAGACGGCCGGAGCACTGCACCTTGATGCCCAGGGCGCCCATACGCATGGCGCGGCCCATGGCGTTCTTCATGGCGCGGCGGAAAGCGATACGCTTCTCCAGCTGCTGGGCGATGTTCTCAGCCACCAGCTGGGCATCCATATCGGGGTTCTTGACCTCAACGATGTTGAGGGCCACGCTCTTGCCGATCATCTTCTCGACCTCGAGGCGGATGCGCTCGATCTCAGTGCCGCCCTTGCCGATGACCACGCCGGGGCGGGCGCAGTGCAGGTAGATGCGCACCTTGGCGTTGTCCCGCTCGATCTCGATCTTGGGGATGCCGGCGGAATACAGGGTCTTCTTCAGGTAGTTGCGGATCTTGTTGTCCTCGACCAGCAGGTCGCCCACCTTCTCATTGCGGGCATACCAGCGGGAGTCCCAATCCTTGATAACACCCACGCGCAGGCCGTGGGGATTCACTTTCTGTCCCATAGATTCTGCCTCCTCCCTTTAGCGCTCTTCCACAGCGATGGTGACGTGAGAAGTGCGCTTGTTGATCCGGTAGCCGCGGCCCTGAGCCCGGGGCATCATGCGCTTGATGATGGGGCCGGGGGTGGCGAAGGTCTCGGAGACATACAGCTTCTCGGGGTCCATCCCGTGGTTGTTCTCGGCGTTGGCCGCGGCGCTCTTGAGGAGCTTGAGCATGGGCTCAGAGGCGGCCTTGGGGGTATTCATCAGGATCGCGGTGGCCTGGGCCACGCTCTTCCCACGGATCAGGTCGCAGACGATCTGCACCTTGCGGGGAGAGATCCGGACATATCTCAGATGTGCTTTGGCTTCCATACTATCTCTCTCCTCCTTACTTGCCGGACTTGGCGCCCGCGTGACCCTTAAAGGTGCGGGTGGGGGCGAACTCGCCCAGCTTGTGGCCGACCATATCCTCGGTCACATAGACGGGCACGTGCTTGCGGCCGTCGTGGACGGCGAAAGTGTGACCGACGAAGGCGGGGAAGATGGTGGAGGCACGGCTCCAGGTCTTCAGGACCTTCTTGTCCCCGGTCTTGTTCATCTCATCGACCCGCTTGAGCAGCTCGGGGGCGCAAAACGGGCCTTTCTTAATGCTTCTGGACATGTTTCACAGCCTCCTTACTTCGCGTTGCGGTGCTTGACGATGAACTTCTCAGTACGGTTCTTCGTCTTGCGGGTCTTGTAGCCCATGGCCGGCTTGCCCCAGGGGGTAACAGGGCCGGGACGACCGACGGGGCTCTTGCCCTCGCCGCCGCCGTGGGGGTGGTCATTGGGGTTCATGACGGAGCCGCGGACGGTGGGCCGCCAGCCCATGTGGCGCTTACGGCCGGCCTTACCGATCTGGATGTTGGCGTGGTCGGTGTTGCCCACCTGACCGATGCAGGCCTTGCACTCCTCACGGATATAGCGGACCTCGCCGGAGGGCAGACGGACCTGAGCCATGCCGTTCTCCTTGGCCATCAGCTGGGCGGCCACACCGGCGGAGCGCACCAGCTGGGCACCCTTGCCGGGGTAGAGCTCGATGTTGTGGATGAGCTCGCCCACGGGGATGTTGGCAATGGGCAGGCAGTTGCCGGGCAGGATGTCGGCCTCGGGGCCGGACACGATCTTGTGGCCGGGCTTCAGGCCCACGGGAGCCAGGATATAGGCCTTCTCGCCGTCGGTGTACTGGATGAGGGCGATGTTGGCGGAGCGGTTGGGGTCGTACTCCAGGCGGATCACGGTGGCCTCGACGCCGTCCTTCTGGCGCTTGAAGTCGATGATGCGGTACTTGCGCTTGTTACCGCCGCCGCGGTGGCGGACAGTGATGCGGCCGTAGCTGTTGCGGCCGGCGTTCTTCTTCAGGTTCTCAATCAGGCTGCGCTCGGGCTTGGCCTTCTTGTCGATGCCCTCGAAGGCCGACACGGTCATGTGGCGGCGGGAGGGCGTCGTGGGCTTATAAGTCTTGATTGCCATTCCTCTTCTCCTCCTTACGCCTCAAAGAACTCGATGGCCTTGGAGTCGGCGGTCAGAGTGACCATGGCCTTCTTCCAGGAGGCGCGGCGGCCAGCAGGGTAACGGCCCAGGCGCTTCTCCTTGCCATACATGTTGATGGTGTTGACCTTGGCCACCTTCACGCCGAAAATCTCCTCCACCGCCTTGGCGATCTCGATCTTGTTGGCGTCCTTGGCGACCTCAAAGGTGTAGCGCTTGTCCTCGGTCATCGACATGGACTTCTCGGTGATGATGGGGCGCTTGATGATGTCATAAGCCTTAGTCATTACGCGAACACCTCCTCGATGACGGCCAGCGCAGCCTTGTCCACGATGAGCTGCTTGGCATTCAGGATGTCATAGACGTTGATGAGCTTGGCGGTGGTGGCGGACACGCCGGGGATGTTCCGGGCGGACTTGACCACGTTCATGTCCACCTCAGGGGTGACCAGCACGGCCTTGCCGGCGTTCACGGCGTTGAGGAAGCTCTGGACGGTCTTGGTCTTGATCTCGGGGACGGTCAGGCTGTCCACCACGATCACGTTGCCCTCGGCGGCCTTGGCGGAGAGGACGCTCTTCAGAGCCAGGCGGCGCACCTTCTTGTTGAGGGTGTAGCGGTAGGACCGGGGCTTGGGGGCGAACACGATGCCGCCGTGGGTCCACTGGGGAGCCCGGGTGGAACCCTGACGGGCGCGGCCGGTGCCCTTCTGACGGTAGGGCTTGATGCCGCCGCCGGAGACCTCGGCGCGGGTGAGGGCGGACTGGGTACCCTGGCGGCAGTTGGCCAGGTGATTCTTCACAACGGCGTGGACGACGGTCTCGTTGGGCTCGATCCCGAACACAGCTTCGGAGAGCTCCACTTCGCCGATCTGAGCGCCGGTCATGTTAACAACGATTGCCTTAGGCATTTGGTCTCTCTCCTTTCTTACTTGTTACGGGCGGAAGCCTTCTGGGGATTGACGCGGGCGGAGGCCTTCTGCGGGTTGATGCTGGCGTTGGCAGCGGCGCCCTTCTCCTTGACGTTGATCACGGAGTTGCGCACGTACACGATGCCGCCCTTGGGGCCGGGGATGGCGCCGCGGACAGCGATGATGCCCAGCTCATTGTCCACCTTGACCACGTCCAGGTTCAGGACAGTGACCTGCTCGTCGCCCATGTGGCCGGCGCCGATCTTGCCCTTGAAGATCCGGGAGGGATCGGTGGCGGGGCCCATGGAACCGGCGTGACGGTGCACAGGACCGCCGCCGTGGGTGGTGGGGGTGCGGCCGGCGCCATAGCGCTTCACAACGCCGGCGTAGCCCTTACCTTTGCTGACGCCGGTGACGTCCACGCGGTCGCCCTCAGCGAAGGTGTCCACCTTGATCTCGTCGCCCACGTTGAGGGCGGCGGTGTTGGAGAGCTTGAACTCCTTGAGGTACTTCTTCCGGGCGTCGCCAGCCTTCTTCAGGTGGCCCAGCTCGGGCTTGGTGAGCTTCTTCTCGGCAACGTCCTCGTAGCCCAGCTGCACGGCCTCGTAGCCGTCCTTCTCAGCGGTCTTCTTCTGCACCACGGTGCAGGGGCCCGCCTCGATGACGGTAACGGGGATGACGCGGCCGGCTTCATCGAAGATCTGGGTCATGCCCACTTTCTTGCCGATGATCGCCTTTTCCATAGTGTGACTTCCTCCTTGTTAAGGTTATTGGTCGGGAGAGGTGTGCATTGGGCTCACATTGCTCTGCCGACTTGACCCGTCCGCCTCAAAACGCGGCGGACTGCGGTGCAAACAGTGGGATGCGCGGCATGCGTGGATCAGAGTTTGATCTCGATCTCGACGCCGGCGGGGAGCTCCAGAGCCATCAGAGCCTCCACGGTCTTGGGGGAGGGCTTGATGACGTCGATGAGGCGCTTGTGGGTGCGCCGCTCGAACTGCTCACGGGAGTCCTTGTACTTGTGGACGGCGCGCAGGATGGTCACGACCTCCTTCTTGGTGGGAAGGGGCACGGGACCGGACACGGTGGCGCCGGTGCGCTTGGCGGTCTCCACGATCTTCTCAGCGCTCTGGTCGATGAGCTGGTGATCGTAAGCCTTGAGGCGGATGCGGATCATTTCCTTCTGAGCTGCCATGGTTTGTTCCTCCTTGAAAAACATACGAAGTGGTTCTGCTTGCCTTGCCGCTCCGTACGGTGAGAAATCTTTTATACACTCTCTCGTGCGTATCACTCCGAGGCATAAACAAGACCGGCATGCTAAAAGCCGGCCGGTCCCATCCAAGCGCGGCGATATACGCCAAGCGCATGAGATCTCTCAGCCGCCCGATCAACGGACATACTCCGTAGAAGTTACCTCATTTCTGAGCAATCTCCTACATCATCGCAGACTGCGCCCTTAAAGGCGCTTGATTATGATATAACAGATACCCGTCAATGTCAAGCACAAATCACACAAAAATCGCTGTGTTGCCAAGGTTTTTCTGTGCCTCTCCCCAAGGCCAACCGCCGTCCGTCATCTTTCCTCCTTTTTCGCCCGTTCTACTATTATATATATTTAAGGTAGGGGCCTTGTTTTTTACGGGTAAAGAAAGTATAAACATTTCGTTAACCTTTCTCTGGAAGAATTGACGCAGGCGGCGGAAAGAGCTATGCTTTGATGTCGTAAGTATTGATCTGCCCCCCTGTGGAAAGGAGTATCCAGCGATGAACGGTTCCATTGATATCCTGATGACCTATCTGCGGGTGTCGCAGCACATGTCCCGGCTGTTCCGCAGTCATTTTGGCCGTCTTCAGCTGACCTTTCCCCAGGCCTTGGTTCTCAACGTGCTGGGCGAAGAAGGCCCCCTACCTATCAGCGCCCTGGCCGAGCGGACGGGGAGCGCCAACTCCACCGTCTCCGGTATCGTGGACCGGCTGGAGAAGCTGGAGCTGGCCCGGCGGGTCCGCTCCGGGGAGGACCGCCGGGTCATCTATGTGGCGGTCACCGACAAATATCAGTCCCTGCGGGAGCGGGCCGAGGCCAACGTGGGCGGCTATTTTGACTCGGTGCTCTCCACCATGACAGCCGAGGATCGTGACATGGTGGCCCGGGCCCTACTCCGGCTGGACGAGGCCCTGCTGGCAAAGGAGCGCGACGGGGAGCAGTTTGAGGAGGAAGAACTCTGAGATGAGACGGAATCGCTCTTATGGCCGGGGCTGCTATTCTAGCTACCGGGGCCGCTCCGCCCTCAGCACCCCTTTGAAGGTCATCGCCATCCTCCTGGCGGTGGTGCTAGTTCTCTCGGTGGCCGCTCTCTTCTTCCTGGAGCCCTATTGGGTCTACTCCGCCGACGGCGGCCGGCTCCTCCTCCCCTGGGTTCAGGAAAATGAGGAGGATTCCGCTCCCCTGCCTTCCGTCTCTCAGCCCCTGGTGGTCCTCACCCCCGAACCTAAGCCGGAGGAGCTTCTCCACGCCTTGCTGTTGCCCCAGTCGGCCCTCACTGATGGCTCTGTTCAGACCCAGCTGGAGCAGTCTAACGCCACCGCCGCCCTCTTCGACATGAAGGCCGATGACGGCACCCTGGCCTTCGTCTCAGCCTCCCCCCTCGCCATCAGCGCCGGGGTCAACGCCGCCGCCGGCACCAACGAGGCCATCGCCACCCTCAACGCCCAGGAGGACCTCTACACCGTAGCCCGCCTTTCCTGCTTCCGGGACAATACCATGCCCCGCTACCGCAACGACCTGGCCCTCCGCTCCTCCGGCGGAAACTGGCTGGACAGCGACGGCATCCGCTGGCTCTCCCCCGCCTACCAGGAGAACCAGCAGTACATCACCGATCTGTGTCTGGAGCTGGCTGGGCTGGGCTTTGACGAGATTCTGCTGGACTACGCCGCCTTCCCCCTCGCCGGAAACCTGAACGGCATCCGCACCGGCGCCGCCTATGAGCCCGACACCCTGGCCCAGACGATCCAGGCCTTTTATACCCAGGTAGCCGCTGCTCTTGAGGCCGCCTACCCCCAGGTCCGGCTCTCGGTTGTGGCCGACCCCGCCGCCCTCACTGCCGGCGGTGCCAGTCAGAGCGGTCAGGCCCTGACCATGGCCTCCGCAGTAGACCGAGTGTGGGTATGGGGCCTGGGTGAGGACCGGGACGCCTGCGAGGAGCTGCTGGGCCAGGCCGGTCTGGAGGCACCCAAGTCGGATTTGGTGTCCATCGCGGCTCAGGCCGGCCCCGAGGACCGGAGCTGGGCCTTGTGGACCTGAAGTCTGGCAAAAGCCATGCCAATTCCGTTCTGTTGCCTTGTCTGGACCCGAATTTTCTCTTAGCAAAAAAATTTTTTATACCATATTTTTGCTTTTTCAACATAGTTTGTAAATAGTTCCAGTATATTTGTCTATTTGGAGAGCTCGACAGAATTTTATCTTGTGCGAGCTCTCCAAAATTTTTTCTTATGGTACTACCAATTTGAAAAGTGGTCCGTGTTTTTGAGTTGATTTTGCCGGTAAAAGCGTGTATGATGATAAGTATTCTGGGGCAGTATTCCAGCAGATGGGATCAACTGCATCTGAAAGGCGGTGATGGAATGTCTTTGGAAGCAGTCCAAAGGGTGACCGAGGCCGAGGAGAAGGCCCGTGCCCGTAGGGCGGAGGCAGCCGAGGCGTGTAAGAAGCTAGTATCCGACGCGGAAGAGGCTGGGAAGGCCAAGCTGGACCAGGCCCGGCGCGCGGCGGAAGCCCAGGCGGCAGAGGTGTTAGCCAAGGCGGAAGCAGCTGCGGCAAAGGACGCGCAGGCCGTGGAGCAGGAGACTAAAAAGTCCTGTGACGCTTTGCGCAAGGCGGCGGCTGGCCGGCTGGACAACGCTGCGGCACTCATTATCAGAAGGGTAGTGGGAGACTCATGTCCATAGTCAAAATGAAACACCTGCGGCTCTTCGCTATGGCCGCAGACCGGGAGGAACTGCTCCGGCAGCTCCAGCACCTGGGCTGCGTGGAGATCCGGGAGCCCGACCAGGAGCTCTCTGATCCGGAGTGGGCCTCCTTTACCCGGGTGGATGACACGGCTCTGGCCGACACCAAGGCCAAGGCCGACCGGCTGAGGGCCGCCCTGGACCTTCTCAACCACTATGCCCCCTCCAAGGGCGGCATGTTCCAGGCCCGCCCCATGGTCACTGAGGCCCAACTCTTCGACGAGTCGGTGCGGCAGGAGGCCATGGAGGCCGCCCAGCGCATCTCCGACCGGGACACCCGTATCGCAGCCATCTACAACGAGCAGAGCAAGCTCACCGCCCAAAAGGCCGCACTGGCCCCCTGGCTGGAGCTGGACACCCCTCTGGACACCCCCTCCACCCGGGAGGTGTCGGTGACCTTCGGCGCCGTCTCCGGCAACGCCGACCGGCACGCCGTGGAGACCGCCCTGGCGGCGGTCACCGAGCTGGCACAGCTCAACTGGGCCGGCCGGGACCGGGAGTTCCAGTATGTGCTGGTGCTGTGCCACCGCTCCGCCGAGGAGGAGGCCATGGGCGTCCTCAAGACCTTCGGCTTTACCCCCGCCTCCCTCCGGGGCTGGACGGGCACCGCCCGGGCCAACACCGACGCTATCGACGCCCAGCTCTCCGCCCTCTCCCAGGAGCTGGAGGAGTGCAAGGCGGCCATCGGCCAGGAGGCCGGTCACAAGGAGGCCCTGAAGCTGACCATCGACCGGCTCACCCAGGACGTGCAGCGGGAGGAGGTCAAGAGCCGTCTCCTCTCCACCGGAGCCACCCTCTTCCTGGAGGGCTGGGTGCCAGCGGATAAGCTGAGCAAGGTGGAGGCCGTGCTCACCCAGCACGCGGCGGCCTGGGAGGCCACCGACCCGGAGCCGGAGGAGTACCCTCAGGTACCCATCCAGCTCAAGAACAACATCCTGACCAAACCCCTCAACATGGTCACCAACATGTACGTCCTCCCCGCCTATGACGGGGTGGACCCCAATCCCCTTATGGCCCCCTTCTTCATCTTCTTCTTCGGCCTCATGATGGCCGATATGGCCTACGGCATCCTGATGATCGCCGGCGGTCTCTTCATGCTCAAGAAGATGCGTCCCAAGGGCACCATGGCGGATATGGCCGGTCTGCTGGTCCTCTGCGGCATCAGTACCTTTATTATGGGCGCCCTGACCGGCGGCTTTTTGGGTGACTTCATCCCCCAGATTGCCAAGATCATCAATCCCGACACCACCTTTACCTCTCTGCCCTATCTCTTCACCCCCCTCACCGACACCCTGGCCATCCTGGTGGGCTCTCTGGCCCTGGGCCTTTTGCAGGTCATCACCGGCATGGTCATCAGCGTGGTGCGGAAGGTGCAGGCCGGCAACTGGGCCGACGCCCTGTGGGACGAGGTGACCTGGTGGGTCATCCTGGCCGGCATCGCCCTGGCGGTGCTGGGCATCGGCAGCGTGGGCGGCTACCCCGTGGTCCTCATCGTGGGTCTGGTGATGCTCCTCTACGGCGGCACCCGGAACGCCAAGGGCCTGGGCAAGATCAGCTCCCTCATCGGCACCGTGTACAACGGCGCCACCGGCTTCTTCAGCGACATCCTCTCCTACGCCCGGCTCATGGCCCTGATGCTGGCCGGCAGCGTCATTGCCCAGGTCTTCAACACCCTGGGCTCGGTGACCGGGAATGTGGTGGGCTTTGTCATCATCTCCCTCATCGGCAACATGCTCAACTTCGCCCTGAACCTGCTGGGCTGCTACGTCCATGACCTGCGGCTCCAGTGTCTGGAGTTCTTCGGGCGGTTCTACAAGGAGGGCGGCAAGCCCTTCCGTCCCCTGTTTATCAACACCAAATATGTAGACATCAAGGAGGAACAATAACATGTTGGCATTTTTTGAGTCGTTTGGCGGAATTGGTCTGGCTTTCCTTGGCGCCGCTCTGGCGGTTGGCCTGTGCTGCGTGGGCTCCGCCAAGGGCACCGGCATGGTGGGCGAAGCGGCCACCGGCCTTCTGAGTGAGAATCCCGAGCACTTCTCCAAGTGCCTGATCCTGCAGGTCCTCCCCGGCACCCAGGGTCTGTACGGCCTGGTCATCTGGTTCTTCGCCCTCTTCACCATGGGCGCCTTCTCCGGCGGCATCGTGGACCTCTCCGTCACCAACGGTCTGACCATCTTCGTCTCCTGTATCCCCATGGCCATCGGCGGCTGGCTGTCCGCCATCTATCAGGGCCGCGTGGCCGCCTCCGCCATCAACGTGGTTGCCAAGAAGCCCGACGACTGGGCCAAGGGCATCATCCTCTGCGGTATCGTTGAGTTCTACGCCATCCTGTCTCTGCTGGCCTCCGTGCTGCTGCTGATGAACGCCCTGTAAGGGTGCGCCTCCGCAACGAGACAGGAAGGAAAGGCGGTAACCTATGAACGGAATCGAAAAAATCACCGGTCAGATCAACGCCGACGTCCAGAAGGAGATCGACGCCGCCCTGGACCAGGCCCGCGCCCAGGCCCAGGAGATCGAGGCCCGGTATGAGTCCCAGGCCCAGACCCAGGCGGAGGCCATCCGCCGCAAGGGCGAGCAGGACGCCGCCCTCCGTCAGGAGCGGCTGGTGGACGTGGCCAAGCTGGAGGCCCGGAAGACCATCCTGGCCGCCAAGCAGGACATGGTGGGGCAGGCCTTTGACCTGGCCCTGAAGAAGCTGCTGGAGCTCCCCGACCAGGAGTACATCGCCCTGCTGGCCAAGCTGGCCGTGGCCGCCTCCCGCACCGGGCACGAGCAGGTCATCTTCTCTCAAAAAGACCGTTCCCGCTACGGGAAGCAGGCTGTGACCATGGCCAACGACATGCTGGCCAAGAAGGCCGGTCCCCGGGCCGACGAGAGCGCCGGCAGGCTCACCCTGGCCGAGGAGTCCCGGCCCATGGCCGGCGGCCTCATCCTACGGGATGGCCGGGTGGAGACCAACTGCTCCTTTGAGGTGCTCATCCACCTCCAGCGGGACGCCCTCTCCGCCGAGGTGGCCAGGGCTCTGTTCGCATGACGGCCCAACGCCACATGGAAAGGAGGGTGTAACGTGGCCAAAAAACTGAAGGAATACGACTACCTCTATATCTCCGCCCGCATCCACGCCATGGAGACCAAGCTCCTGACCCGGGATCGGATGGAGCGGATGCTCTCCGCCCGCAGTGCGGAGGAGGCGGCCAAGGTGCTCGCCGAGTGCGGCTACGGGGACTTCCCGTCCCTCACCCCCGCCGCCATCGAGCAGACCTTGGACGCGGCCCGGCTCTCGCTCTTCGCCGAGCTGCGCCGCGCCGCCCCCGACCCGGCCATCGTGGACGTGTTCTGCATCAAATATGACTATCACAACGCCAAGGTCCTGGTGAAGGCCGAGGCCACCGGCCAGTCCCCCGACGAGCTGCTGCTGGACGCCGGGCGCTATCCCGCTGCCCGCCTCAAGGAGGACTACGTCCAGGGCGACCTGAGCCGGTACAGCGCCACCTTCGCCCAGGCGGTGGCCCAGGCCAAGGAGCTGCTGGCCTCCAGCGGCGACCCCCAGGCCGCCGACCTGCTGCTGGACCAGGCCTACTACACCGAGATGCTCGCCGCCGCCAAAGCTGCCCGCAGCTCCTTCCTGGAGGGGTATGTGCGGCTGTCCATCGACAGCGTGAACCTGCGCTCGGTGGTCCGCGCCGCCCGCATGGGCAAGGGCCCCGACTTTCTGCGCCGGGTGCTTCTGCCCGGGGGCAACGTAAAGACCGACAGCCTCCTGGCCGCCGGCTCCGGCGCCGCCGATCTGGCGGGGGTCTTTGCTCACACCTACCTCACCGCGGCGGCCCAGGAGGGCGCCGAGGCCATGCGTGGTGGCAGCCTCACCCAGTTCGAGCGGCTGTGCGACAACGCCCTCACCACCTACCTCTCCCAGGGCAAGCGGGTGGCCTTCGGGGAGCACCCCCTCATCGGCTACCTCTACGCCAAGGAGAGCGAGCTGACCACCATCCGGATCATCCTCACCGGCCGTCTGGCCGGTCTGGACGCCGAGACCATCCGGGAAAGGCTGCGTGAGAGCTATGTCTAACGAGAACTATCACATCGCCGTGCTGGGGGACCAGGACAGCGTGCTGGGCTTCAAGGCCCTGGGGCTGGACGTCTACCCCGCCGAGACGGTGGAGGCCGCCCGTGAGATCCTCCACCGCCTGGCCCGGGAGAACACCGCCATCATCTACCTCACCGAGGAGCTGGCCGCCGGGCTGGAGCACGAGATCGCCCGCTACAAGGACGCCCTCACCCCCGCCATCATCCTCATCCCCGGCAAGTCCGGCTCCCTGGGCATCGGCATGGCCAACGTGAAGAAGTCCGTGGAGCGGGCCGTGGGTGCCGATATTCTCGGCGGGTAAGCCCATCATTGAATTCACCCGAAAGAAGGTCGAAATATTTGAGCGGAAAGATTGTCAAAGTCTCCGGACCGCTGGTGGTGGCCACCGGACTTTCGGACGCCAACATGGCCGACGTGGTCCGCGTGGGCGAGCAGCGCCTCATCGGTGAGATCCTCACCATGAACGGCGACTCGGCCTCCATCCAGGTCTACGAGGAGACCTCCGGCCTGGGTCCCGGCGCGGCGGTGGAGACCACCGGCTCCCCCCTGTCCGTGGAGCTGGGCCCCGGCCTCATCGAAAACATCTACGACGGCATCCAGCGCCCCCTGGAGGGCATCATGAAGATCGCCGGCTCCACCATCACCCGCGGCATCGAAGTCCCCGCCCTGGACCGGGAGAAGAAGTGGGACTTCGTGGCCACCGCCAAGAAGGGCGACAAGGTGGTGGGCGGCGACGTCATCGGCACCGTCCAGGAGACCCCCTCCGTCCTCCACAAGATCATGATCCCCCCCAGAATGAGCGGCACCATCGAGTCCATCAAGTCCGGCTCCTTCACGGTGCTGGACACCGTGGCCGTGCTGGTGGACGACAAGGGGGAGAAGCACGACCTCACCATGGTACAGAAGTGGCCCGTCCGTGTGGGCCGGCCCTACAAGCACAAGTATCCCCCCAAGACCCCCCTGCTCTCCGGTCAGCGCATCGTGGACGCCCTCTTCCCCGTGGCCAAGGGCGGCACCGCCGCCATCCCCGGCCCCTTCGGCTCCGGCAAGACCGTCATGCAGCACCAGCTGGCCAAGTGGTCCGACGTGGACATCGTCATCTACATCGGCTGCGGCGAGCGCGGCAACGAGATGACCGACGTGCTCCGGGAGTTCCCCGAACTGGTGGACCCCCGTACCGGCGAGTCCCTGATGAAGCGGACCGTCCTCATCGCCAACACCTCCGATATGCCCGTGGCCGCCCGTGAGGCCTCCATCTACACCGGCATCACCATCGCCGAGTACTTCCGCGACATGGGTTACGACGTGGCCGTCATCGCCGACTCCACCTCCCGCTGGGCCGAGGCCCTGCGTGAGATGTCCGGCCGTCTGGAGGAGATGCCCGGCGAGGAGGGCTACCCCGCCTACCTGGCCTCCCGTCTGGCCCAGTTCTACGAGCGGGCCGGCTCCGTGGAGTGCATCACCTCCCAGGGCGACCGCCGCGGCTCCCTGACTGCCGTGGGCGCCGTGTCCCCTCCGGGCGGCGACCTCTCCGAGCCCGTCTCCCAGGCCACCATGCGGATCGTCAAGGTGTTCTGGGCCCTGGACTCCTCCCTGGCCTACCGCCGCCACTTCCCCGCCATCAACTGGCTCAACTCCTACTCCCTGTATCTGGACTCCCTGAAGCCCTGGTACGATGAGCACCTGGGCAAGCAGTTCATGATGAACCGCGACAAGGCCATGTCCATCCTCCAGGAGGAGGCCAGCCTCAACGAGATCGTCCAGCTGGTCGGTAAGGACTCCCTGTCCGCCGGCGACCAGCTCACCCTGGAGACCGCTAAGATGCTCCGTGAGGACTTCCTCCAGCAGAACGGCTTCCTGGAGGTGGACTGGTACTCCAACTACGACCGCCAGGACAAGATGCTGGGCATGATCCTGGAGTACGACCAGCGCTGCCGGGCCGCCATCGCCAAGGGCGCCAACGTCACCGAGCTCTTCGCCATCCCCTTCCGGGAGAAGATGGGCCGGGCCAAGACCGTCCCCGACAGCGAGTACGCCGCCGTTTACGCCGACATGGACAAGGAAATGGCCCAGGAGATCGACGCCGTGGCGGCCAAGGGAGGTGAAGACGCATGATCCGTGAATATCGTACCATCCAGGAGATTAACGGCCCTCTGATGCTGGTCAAGCAGGTCCAGGGGGTCACCTACGACGAGCTAGGCGAGATCGAGCTGCCCAACGGTGACCTGCGTCACTGCAAGGTGCTGGAGGTCAACGGCGACAACGCCGTGGTCCAGCTCTTCGAGCCCTCCGCCGGCATCAACCTGAAGGAGTCCAAGATCCGCTTCCTGGGCCACCCCCTGCAGCTGGGCGTCTCCGGCGACATGCTGGGCCGCGTCTTCAACGGCATGGGCCGGCCTATCGACGGCGGCCCCGACATCCTGGCCGAGGAGTTCCGGGACATCAACGGCCTGGCCATGAACCCTGCTGCCCGGGACTACCCCAACGAGTTCATTCAGACCGGTATTTCCACCATTGATGGATTGAATACGCTGGTCCGTGGTCAGAAGCTGCCCATCTTCTCCGGCTCCGGTCTGCCCCACGCCAACCTGGCCGCCCAGATCGCCCGTCAGGCCCGTGTGCTGGGCGACGACGCCGGCAACTTCGCCGTGGTCTTTGCCGCCATCGGCATCACCTTCGAGGAGTCCGATTTCTTCATCCAGGACTTCCGCCGCACCGGCGCCATCGACCGCACCGTCCTCTTCACCAACCTGGCCAACGACCCCGCCGTCGAGCGTATCGCCACCCCCCGTATGGCCCTCACCGCCGCCGAGTACCTGGCCTTTGAGAAGGGCATGCACGTGCTGGTCATCCTCACCGACATCACTAACTACGCCGAGGCCCTCCGTGAGGTGTCGGCGGCCAAGAAGGAGGTCCCGGGCCGCCGCGGCTACCCCGGCTACCTCTACACCGACCTGGCCACCATGTACGAGCGGGCCGGCCGCCGTCTGGGCTGCCCCGGCTCCATCACCATGATCCCCATCCTCACCATGCCCGAGGACGACAAGACCCACCCCATCCCCGACCTCACCGGCTACATCACCGAGGGGCAGATCATCCTCTCCCGTGAGCTCTACCGGAAGGGCGTCAATCCCCCCGTGGACGTGCTGCCCTCCCTGAGCCGTCTGAAGGATAAGGGCATCGGCGTGGGCAAGACCCGTGAGGACCACGCCGGCACCATGAACCAGCTCTTCGCCGCCTACGCCACCGGTAAGGAGAACAAGGAGCTCATGAGCATCCTGGGCGAGGCCGCCCTCTCCCCCACCGACCTGCTGTACGCCAAGTTCGCCGACGAGTTTGAAAAGCGCTATGTCTCCCAGGGCAGCGATGAGAACCGCTCCATCGAGGAGACCCTGAACCTGGGCTGGGAGCTTCTCTCTATCCTGCCCACGTCGGAGCTGAAGCGGATCAAGCCGGAGCATATCGAGAAATACCTCCCGAAAAAGGAGGGATAAGGTATGCCCGCCATCAATGTGAACCCGACCCGACAGGAACTGACCCGGCTCAAAACCCGACTCAAGACCTCTATCCGGGGCCATAAGCTGCTCAAGGATAAGCGTGACGAGCTCATGAAGCAGTTTCTGGATGTGGTGCGGGAGAACCGCGCCCTCCGGAAGAAGGTGGAGGACGCCCTCATGGCGGCCCATGGCTCCTTTACCGTGGCCAGTGCCCTCATGTCCACCGAGATGCTCAAGCAGTCCCTCATGTACCCCAAGCAGTCTGTGGAGCTCACCATGGACTTTCAGAATATCATGTCCGTGAACGTGCCCCAGTATCACTTCAAGACCCGCACCGCCGACGCCGGAGACGTGTATCCCTACGGCTTTGCCGCCACCTCCGGCGCCCTGGACGACGCGGTGGACGCCCTCTCCGGCGTCTTTCAGGACATGCTGCGCCTGGCGGAGATGGAAAAGACCTCCCAGCTCCTGGCCGAGGAGATCGAAAAGACCCGCCGCCGCGTCAACGCTCTGGAGTACGTCAAGATCCCCCAGATGCAGGAGGCCATCAAGTATATCTCCATGAAGCTGGATGAGAACGAGCGCTCCAACACCATCCGCCTCATGAAGGTGAAGGACATGCTCCTCAAGGAGTCCATCGAGGAGAAGCGGGAGGCCGACCAGGCCGCCATGAAGTCCTTCGAGGCCCAGGAGGAGCTGTAAGGCCCCTTCCCCATTTGGATATAAAAAATACCCTGCCGGTACCGGCAGGGTATTTTTTATGGACTTTTTTACTTCGTGCTGCCGTCGCCGTCCAGGACGGCGCTGACGGCGTCGTAGTCGGCGGCCACCACCAGCACCACGGTGTTGCCCGCCTGGCGGACCACGGCGTTCTTCAGCTTGGGCAGGTCCTCGGGCTTGTACTGGACCTCGGTCTCGGTCTCGGTCTGGGCTGCCACATGGGCCTCCACCGCCGTCTTGGCCGCCTCGGCGGCCTTCTCGTCGGCCATGGTCAGCACGGCCAGCTCCTCATAGCCCCCCTCCAGGGAGGTGTAGACCACCGCCGCCGTGGGCGCGTCCTCCAGCCCCAGGTAGGCCGACACCATGTCGGCGTCCAGCTGGGAGAGCTCCTGGGTGAAGGCCCCCGAGTCCAACAGGGCCTTGGACGTGGTCTCCGGGTCGTAGCCCGCCGGGGCGGGGTCTTTTCCGCCGCAGGCGGCCAGGACGACCAGGGCCAGAGCCGTCAAAAGAATGGTCAGCTTTTTCATTCAGACATCTCCTCTGTCTCCGCCACCGGCTGTCCCGCGGCGTACTCCGCCGGGTCCACGGTGTGGGTCTTTAAGTAGGCGTACCACTTCTCATACCAGCTTCGGGTGAAGTGGATACCGTCGGTGGTCCCCTCCGGGGGCAAAATTCCGGCGTCGTTCACCAGGGCGGAGGCCACATCCACATAGACCACACCCTTGTCGGCGCACACCTGCCGGAGGAGGGTATTATACCGGGCCACGTTGTCGTTGTTGAGCCAGGAGGCCGGGTTGGTCTTGTGGGCCTTCTCCGGCTCCAGAGGCACCAGGGACTGGATGTAGATGACGGCCTCCGGCTGCCGGGCCCGGATCTCGTCCACCGTCCGGGAAAAGGCCTCGGTGAAGGCGCCATCGTCCCCATAGCCCAGCTCATTGATGCCAAACATGAGGTAAACCTTGGCGTACTGCTTCCCGTCCAGCCACTCCAGCACCAGCTTCTTGTCCCCCACGCCGTTGAGGGGCACGGCCCGCTGGTCCACCCGGTCATTGCCCACCACGTGGAAGATCATGAGGGACTTATAGGCCAGAAAGTCCGCCCCCCGGATACCGCTGTATAGCCGCAGGCCGTCGGTACGTGAGTCCCCGATAAAGACGGCGTCGGAGAACCAGTCGTCCTCCACCGGTTCCGTCTCCGGCGCGGGCTGGGTGAAGTCAAAGGCGGGCACCGGTGTAGGTGTTGGCGTAGGAGTGGGCTCCGGCGGGACGGGGGCAGCCGTCTCCACGGTGACTGGCCCAGAGGCCTCCGGCGGCATCACCGCCCGGGTCCCAGCCGGTGGGGCCTGGGTCTCCGCCGCCGGGGCGGAGGACTGGGCCAGCGCCCCCAGGGATACCGCCCCCACAAGAACCACGCAGGCCAACAGGGCGCTCAGGGCCAGCCGCCGCCGGTGGCCCACCTCCCGGTCTCGCTTCTTGGACTTGGGAGCGCCGGGCGCTCCCCCAGTTTTCTGCATGCCTAGGATCTCCTCTCTATGTATTCCGAGGTGTGAAACAGATGATACGCCCCACCTCCTCCAGGGAGCGGGCGGTATAGGTTGGGTTCAGCTCCGCCGGAGCAGTGCCGCCTCCGGGGGCAAACCAGATGACGTCCAGGCCGGCACACAGGGCCCCCTTTACATCGGAGCCCAAGCCGTCCCCCACCATGACGCAGCGGCTCTGGTCCTCCGCCCCCATGGCGGAGAGGGCCGCGCGGAAAAAGGCCGGCTCCGGCTTCCGGGTCCCCATCTCCCCCGAGATGAAGAGCCGCTCCAGGTAGGGGGCCAGGGGGGAGCCCGCCAGCCGGGCATACTGGACCCGGGCCACCCCGTTGGTGGCCAGGGCCAGGCGGCAGCCCGCCTCCCGCAGAGTGCGGCACAGTGCCTCCGCCCCCGGGAGAAGGAAGGAGCACTCTCCCAGGTGGTCCAAGTACCGGCGGTTCATCTCCGCCGGGTCGGCGGACCGGCCCAGGCGCTCCCCCAGCAGGCGGAACCGCTCCACTGTGAGGAGGTCCTCCTCTGCCTCCCCCCGGTCGAAGGCCGACCACAGGGCGTGGTTGATCTCCAGATAGGCCCGTTTGGTCCCCTCCTCACGGGGCCAGCCGAACTCCGCCAGCACGGCGTCCAGGGCCTGGGCCTCAGCGGCGTCGAAGTCAAAGAGGGTGTTGTCGGCGTCCAGCAGGACGATGTCATAGCGTCTCAAGGCTGCTCTCCCCTTTCCGTCCGCCGCCGGTGCTGGAGCATGCTGTACATCCGCACCAGGGAGGAGACCACCAGCACTCCCACCGCCAGGGACCCGGCGATGCTCAGGGTGTGGAGGCCGGTGTTGAGGAAGTCCTGGGTGTTGCCCCGGAGGGCGGCGTCCATCATGTTGTAGATGCCGGCGCCGGGCACCAGGGGGATGAATGCGATGAGCAGATAGCCGGTGGCGGGGCACTTGCGCACCCGGGCCATGACCTCGGCGTAGGCCGAGAGAAAGACCGCCGCCCAGAAATACTGGATGACGTCGTTGTTCCCCATGATGGGCCCGGTGAGGAGGTAGACCAGCCAGGCCAGGGCACCCCCCAGGGAGCAGAGCACCGCCCCCAGGCCGTTGATGCGGAAGAGGACGCAGAAGCCCAGGCAGGCCAGAAAGGCGTAGAGGCAGGGCAGGAACAGCTCCATCACAGCACCCCCCAGACCGCGCTCACCAGGCTGAGGGCCACGCCGGTGCCCAGGGCGATGCCGGCGCCGGTGAGCAGGGCCTCGGCCAGCTTGACCAGGCCGGACATCATATCCCCGGCCATGATGTCCCGCATGAAGTTGGTGATGACCAGCCCGGGCGCCTGGGCCATGATGGCGCCGGTGATGATGAGGTCGATGTGCTCCCCCACCCCCAGGTCGGTGAGACCGGCGGCCAGCAGACCGCAGAAAAAGCCGCCCACCATGGCCTTGAAGAAGAGGTTGGTGCCCAGCCGGGCCAGGAAGGGGACCACCAGTCCCACGGCCAGGCCGCAGACACCGCCGCAGAAGGCGTCCCGGGCGGTGCCGCCGAAGAAGAGGCAGAAGGCCGAGGTGAGGAGCACATAGGCCGCCAGCTCCACCGCCATGGGGGTGCGGTGGACCTCTCGGATCACGCCGTCCAGCTCCCCGGCCGCCCGGTCCAGGTCGGGAGGACAGGCACACAGCCGCCGGCACAGATCGTTGAGGGCCTCCATCCGGCCGATGTCGGTGCCGTGGCCGGGCACCCGGCGCATCTGTGTAATAGGCTTCTGGCCCGGCGCCGTCAGGCTGACGATGACGCAGTTGGGGATGACAAAGACCTCTCCCGTCTCCACCCCGTAGGCGGTGAGCAGGTAGTGGACCGACTCCTCCACCCGGTAGATCTCCGCACCGCTGAGCAGGAGGTGATAGCCCAGATCGCTGCTCAGGGTCAGCAGTTTATCATAATCCAAGGCCGTCGGCTCCTCTCTGCCGCCCTTATTTCTCAGACGGCGCGGCATGTCAAAAAGTTTTCAGCGTCCGCCCATGGCACGGTGCTCCGCTGAGAGCTCCCGGGCAAGGCGGGCAAAGGGCCAGCCGGCGTTGGTGCCGGTGAGGATGGCCTTCAGGGAGGTGGGGGCGCCGTCGGCCTTCAGAGCCTCCAGCACCTGGTCCAGGGTCTCCCGGTCCACCTCGCAGAACACCAGCACCCGGTCCTCCGGCGGCTTCTCCTTTTCCGGCCGCTCCGGGAAGCCCTGGTAACCCGCCAGAAAGCCTACAGTCTGGCCCACCCGGTCCCGGGGCACCGGGATCACCGTCAGGCCGAACCGGCCGCACACCCGGGCGATGGCGCCGGGACCCATCATCACAAGGGGTTCATAGTACAAAACAGCGGCCATGGTCCGCCCTCCTTTTTCCCGTTCTCCGCCCCGCTGAGGGGGGATGTCGTACCTTTCAGTATAGCAGATACCAGGGTGCCTTGTCACCAGTGATTTTCCCCCTTTCCATGCAAAAAACCACGGGCCCGTCCCCTTTTTGGAGAACAGGACCCGTGGTTTGCGTGAAGCGATGTTCAGTGCCCGTGGCAGCAGCCGTGGTCGCAGCTGTCGCAGGCGGGGAAAATGCTCTTGTCGTAGTCCGCGCCGGTCTTTTCATAGTAGTCCTGGATGGCCTTCTTGATGGCCTCCTCGGCCAGCACGGAGCAGTGGAGCTTGTGGGCGGGCAGGCCGTCCAGAGCCTGAGCCACCGCCTTGTTGGTGAGGGTCAGGGCCTCGCTGAGGGGCTTGCCCTTGATCATCTCGGTGGCCATGGAGCTGGAGGCGATGGCCGAACCGCAGCCGAAGGTCTCGAACTTCACGTCCTCGATGACATCGTCCTTGATCTTCAGGTAGATCTTCATGATGTCGCCGCACTTGGCGTTGCCCACCTCGCCCACGCCGTCGGCGTCCTCGATGACGCCCACGTTCCGGGGGTTGCGGAAGTGGTCCATAACGGTCTCGCTATAAAGTGCCATATCTTACACCTCTCTTACTGGATGACAAAATTCTGTTTTCCGCTCTGGAGATCCCGCCACACCGGGGAGATACCGCGGAGGTACTCCACCACCTCGGTGACCGAGCGGATGATGTGGTCCACCTCTTCCTGGGTATTCTCGTGGGAGAGGGTGAGCCGAAGGGAGCCGTGGGCGATCTCGTGGGGCCGGCCCAGGGCCAGCAGCACGTGGCTGGGGTCCAGGGAGCCGGAGGTGCAGGCCGAGCCGGAGGAGGCCTCCACCCCCTTGTCGTCCAGCAGCAGCAGGAGGGATTCGCCCTCGATGCCCTCGAAGCAGAAGCTTACATTGCCGGGGAGGCGCTGCGTCCGGTGGCCGTTGAGGAGGCTATGGGGGATCTGCCCCAGGCCCTCCATGAGCTTGTCCCGCAGGGCGGTCACATGCGCGGCCCGCTCGTCCATCCCGGCCAGGGCCTCCTCAAAAGCCGCCGCCATACCCATGATGGCGGGCAAATTCTCGGTGCCCGCCCGCTTGCCCCGCTCCTGGGCGCCGCCGTAGATGAGGTTCTGGAGGGGGATGCCCTTCCGGGCGTAGAGGACACCTACCCCCTTGGGGCCGTGGAACTTGTGGGCGGAGAGGGAGAGCAGGTCGATATGCTCCTTCTCCACGTCGATAGACAGGTGTCCCGCCGCCTGGACGGCGTCGGTGTGGAAGAGGACCCCTTTCTCCCGGCAGACCGCCCCGATCTCAGCGATGGGCTCCACGGTGCCCACCTCGTTGTTGGCATACATCACCGTCACCAGGCAGGTGTCGGGGCGGATGGCCGCCGCCACCTCCTCCGCCGTAATGAGGCCGTCCCCGTGGACGTCCAGCAGGGTGACGGCAAAGCCCTCCCGCTCCAGGGCCTCCAGGGTGTGGAGGACGGCGTGGTGCTCAAAGGCGGTGGAGACGATGTGCCTCTTCCCCTTCTTCGCCCCCAGCCAGGCGGCGGTGCGGATGGCCTGGTTGTCGGCCTCGCTGCCGCCGGAGGTGAAGGTGAT
The DNA here is from genome assembly GCF_052065695.1 of Intestinimonas sp. HCP28S3_D6. Classification (NCBI taxonomy): domain Bacteria; kingdom Bacillati; phylum Bacillota; class Clostridia; order Eubacteriales; genus Intestinimonas; species Intestinimonas sp. HCP28S3_D6. The sequence goes on along the minus strand of NZ_JBQHTM010000002.1, from coordinate 16,200 downwards.
CTCCCGGGGATCGCAGCCCAGCCCCTTGGCCATGACGGCCCGGGCCGACTCCAGGGCCTCCTTGGCAGCCTGTCCGGTGCTGTGGAGGCTGGAGGGATTTCCGTAAATGCCGTCCAGATAGGGCAGCATGCCCCGGATGGCCGCCTGACTCATCTTGGTGGTGGCGGCGTTGTCGGCATAGATGTGACGCATGGTATTCGCTTCCTTTCTCCGCCCAAACCGGAGCGGACAATGCAGAAGAGGTTGCCCTCTTTAATTCCTAGTGTTTTCCTGTGCATTATCCTAGCACCTATTTCCTAGTATGTCAATAGGTTTTTATGGTTTTTATGACTCAGGCATAGAGACCATCCGGGGCGTCCACCGTGCGGCGGCGGCGCTGGATCAAAAGCCCCAGCAGGGCGGTGGACAGCTCCACCGCGGGGAAGGCCAGCCAGATGCCGGTGACACCGAAGCACCAGGCGAAGAGGCAGGCGGTGAGGGTGATGCCCACACAGCCCCGGAAGGTGGAGAGGGCGCAGGCAGTCCCGGCCCGTCCGGTGGCGCTGAGGAAGGCCGCCGTCAGGTAGTTATAGCCCACGCAGAGGAAACCCACAAAGTAGAGCCGCAGGCCCTCCTCCGCCAGACTCTGGAGTAGAGGGTCTCCCTCGCTGTTGAACCAGGAGACCAGGGTGGGGGCGGCCAGCAGGGCGGCAGCCAGAACGGCCAGCCCCACCCCGCCGGAGAGGACCAGTCCCCGGCGCAGGAGGGCGGCCGTCTCCGCCCGGTCCCCTCGCCCGTAGGCCCGGCTGAGCAGAGGCTGGATGCCCTGGGCCATACCCGTAAAGACGGAGAGCACCACCAGAGCCAGGTTGGCCACGATGCCGTAGGCGGCCACGCCGGTGCTGCCGGCGGTCCGCAGGAGCAGCAGATTGAATACCACCAGCACCACGCCGGAGGAACACTCGTTGACGAAGGCGGAGAGGCCGGGCCCGGCGTTCCGGCCCAGCTCCCGGAGGCTGAGGCCGTCCCCGGTCAGGTGGAACCGGGCCCGGCCGGTGGCCAGATGGAGGGAGGAGACGGCCAGGCCGATGACGGGGGAGAGCCCGGTGGCCAGGGCGGCGCCGAAGATGCCCATGTCCAGGGGGTAGACGAAGAGGTAGTCCAGGGCGATGTTGGCCAGGCTCCCCGCCAGCATGGCACACATGGCCAGCCTGGGGTTGCCGTCGTTGCGGAGGAAGGCCATAAGAAGGTGGTTCAGGATAAAGCAGGGGGCAAAGCAGAGGACGGTCTTCAGATAGGCGGTGCACATGGGGAGGAGGTCCCCTTCCGCCCCCAGGGCCCGGGCGATGGTCTCCGGGCAGAAAAGGCCGGCGCAGAGGAAGCACAGCCCGGCGGCCAGGGCGCTGAGGAAGGCAGCGGTAAAGACTCGGTCTGCCCCCTTCCCGTCTCCCTGGGCGCGGAAAATGGTGTATCGGGTGGCGCCGCCGATGCCGAAGAGCATGCCCAGGCCATTGATGAGGCCGAACACGGCGATGGAGATGTTTAGGGCCGCCAGGCCGTCGGCCCCCAGCCGGTTGGACACGAAGAAGGTGTCCGCCAGGATGGTCCCCGATGAACCCAGCATCCCAAGGATGCTCAAGGAGAGATAGCTTGCAAATTCCTTTTTTCTCACGTCCATGACTGCCTCCTGACCGCATGGCTGCCGGAGGAAAACAAAAAAGGTGCCTGAACGCATTCCTTCTAAGATCTACGGAATGCGTTCAAGCACCTTAAAAGTATCCATCCGATGACAAATACACATGCTCATATCAAATTTGCAGTGTGAGTGTACCACAGGACCCGGGGAAAGTCAAGTGGCGGGTTCTTCCTGCCGGGTGCACAGCGTTAGGACGCGGAGGTCTTGCCGGGCCGTGTGGCCTCGGTGGGCAGGGCCGTCCCACCGGCCTTTCCTTTCAGGATCAGCAGACCAATCACCAGTACCACGGGGAAGGCCGCGGCCACCAGCAGACCCGCTTTCAGATCGCCCCCCGCCAGCTCGGCAAAGCTGCCCACCAGGGCGGGGCTCACGGTAGCGCCCAGATCCCCGGCCAGGGCCAGGAAGGCAAACATGGCGGTGCCGCCCCTGGGGCACTTCTGGGACGAGATGCTGATGGAGCCGGGCCACATGATGCCCACCGCCAGGCCGCAGAGGGCGCAGCCCGCCAGGCCCAGCACCGGGGAGGCGGACAGGGCGGCCAGCAGATAGCAGCCGGCGCACAGCACGCCGCAGAGCAGCATGACCCGGGTCAGGTGGAGCCGCTCGCTGAATTTGCCGTAGAGCATGCGGGAGATGCCCATGAACATGGCGAACAGTCCGGGCCCCGCCAGGTCGCCCACCGCCTTGGAGACGCCCAGGGCGGACTCGGTAAAGGCAGAGGCCCACTGGGCCATGGTGGCCTCGGAGGCGCCGGTGCAGATCATCAGCACGATGATGAGCCAGAACAGGGGCAGCCGGAGGAGCTCGCCGCTGCTCATGCCCTTCCCCTCTTCCATCAGCCGCTCGATGGGGCAGCGGAGGAAGTTCCAGGTGTTGTACAGCGACAGCAGCGCCCAGAGGACCGTCAGGACCTTCCAGTGCTCGATGCCGAAGAGGGCGAAAAAGAGTGTGGAGCCCAGGACGACCCCCACCGCTCCCCAGCAGTAGGAGGAGTGGAGGAGGCTCATCATGCCGTCCTTGTGCTCAAAGGGGCAGGCCTCCACAATGGGGCTCACCAAAACCTCGATCAGGCCGCTGCCGACGGCATAGAGCACCACCGAAATGAGAAGGCCCGCGAAGGGGACGGGGACCAGCTCCGGCAGGAAGGCCATGGACACGAGGCCCACCGCCGACAGCACCTGGGACACCACCACACAGGTGCGGTATCCGATCCTGTCGGCGAATCGGGTGGCCGCAAGGTCGATGAGCAGCTGGGCGAGATAAAACACCATGGGGATCATGGCGATCTTTTCCAGAGTGATCCCGTAGGTGCTCCGGAAGGTCAAAAACAAAAGCGGGGCGAAGTTTGCGGATATGGCCTGTGTCACGAAGCCCAGATAGCAGGCTGTCAGTGTTTTCTTATAGTTCTTCTGTCTTGCCATGACGATCTCCTTCCGGGTGAAACCCGTCATTTTTCGTATCGCAGTATATCATCATGTCATGGCAATTCAAAGGCACAGGAGCGTCAAAAGCAAGCACTATTTACCCAAATCGTTGTTCTGGCTGGGCGCATACCCATAGGTCTGCCTGAATTTGCGGCTGAAGTAGTTTGCGGAGTGGAAGCCGCAGGCAAAGCTGATCTCCTGGAGGGTATGGGTTTTCTCGGCCAGCAGCCTGCGGGCGGCCCGGAGCCGGTGCTGGATCAGCGCCTCCACCGGGGAGCACCCCATATAGGTCTGGAAGCAGCGCCCCGCCTCGCTGCGGCTGATATGGGCGGCGTCGGCAATGTCCTGGAGGGTGACGGCCTCCGGATAGTGCTCGTAGATGTAGGTGAGCATCTTCTGGAGGCGGATCTGCCCCTTCATCTGCACCTGTGTGGCCTCGGATTTGGGCAGACGGTCAAAGTGGCAGAACAGATACTCAAAAATGAGGCTGATGTTGCGCTGCACCGCCAGCTCACAGCACGGCGCCGGTTCCCGCAGGCGGCGGCAGATGTCCCCGATGACACGGCTCATCTCCCTGTGGGTGGGGTCGTTGTGCCGGAACACCACGAAGGGCAGCTCGCCGCACCGGGCCACGGGCTGGATATATTTTTGATAAATGGTGCTGTCTTCGGGGGCCACGGCGGCACTGGAAAAGAGGATGATGGGGATGGGATCGGGACGGTACCCGGACAGCTGTCTGACTCTGTGGAGCACATTCCCGTTGACAAATATGCTGTCGCCTGCCTCCAGCGTCACATGCTGCCGCCCCACCTGGTACTCCAGGACATTACTTACAGCGGTGGCGATCTCAAAGTCGGGGTGCCAGTGGACGGGCCCCGCCCAATCGGGCAATTCAGCCAGCTCGTCGTGATAATAGGTGACCGGAAATCCGTTGGCTTTGTGCTCTATCTGTTCCCGCAGCTGATGGTCCAGTATGATCGCCATAAACGGAGCCCTCCTGTATCACTCTCACAATATGATCTATAAAGCAGAATGACGGGCACTCATCTGTCAGAGTACCCGTCATTTTTGGACCTATTACCGCTCTCCCGCACTGTTGAACACCGGGATCTGGCCATCAGGTATTTCTGACCAATCGCACCACCGTCTCCACATGGCTCGATTGCTCCAGATTGATGTCAAGTGTGTAGCCAAATTCGCGTTCGTTCGCGGGAATTTATCAAAGCGTGTTTTTTGCCGTAAAACACACCGTTTTTTACCCTTGTACGTTCTCGGAAACAGGTCAAAGACCTTGCTCCTACCTATAATATGCAAACACACAGATTTGCCAACCGCTTCAAGACTTCGCTCTAAGGGAACAAGTCCGAAATTCCATCGTCTCAACCTTAATTCTTCCCGTGACAGAATTTGTACTTTTTTCCGCTTCCGCATGGACATGGATCATTACGTCCTATCTTCTTTGGCCAGTTTGCTCTTTCCTGAACCATAAGTGGTATTTTGCCATCATACATAAGAGAAAGCTCTCTTAGTCGATACAGGTATTCTGAAACACCCAATAAGGCCTGAAACATGTGCATCGCTTCATTTTCAAATTCGAGAAGGTATTCCGTTTTCTTTACGGTTCTGTCTTTTGGATTTGGAATGTAAGTAATAACCTGACTCACCGCGTCATATTCAACATCATTGTGTCCAATCGCATTTCTCAGTTTTGCATTTACTACAACATCCAAGAAATCGGTATAGACTTCTGTGTTCAAGCAAAAATGATACCTTGATGCCTTTGTGAGCTTTATATAATCCTCTAAAGAAGATACATTCTTTTCCAAAGGATTCATTGAATTCGCGTCAGCCCTGTATTTTATGTTATTAAGAGCGACCGGGATAACAAGCAAATTACCAAGGGCTTCATAAACATCCAAATAGAACTGTTTTACACTATCAAAGCTACTTGTTGTCGAGCCTTCAACTTCGAAATCAAAAGAATCATCTTTGCAATACTGTAAAGCGAGAGCAGGAATGAGGCGCTGGTATATTTTTATAAAATCATCATAGACCTTATATATCAAATCCTGTAGCTCCTCAAGATGATAACCATCATGTGAATTTAAGAAGTCTACTAAGCTCTTCAGCTGAACAGAGTCCAGTTTCATAATTCCTGCACTAAAAGAGAGATTATCCAAGATGTCTTTTTTGAGTGCAGAATAAAACCCATGAACCTCAATCATATGAATAGCTCTCAATACCTCAGACTCATCTCTGCACTGAAAGTATTGTCCGGAGAATTCCTTTTGTATCTCCTGAACAAGGTATTCACTATTATTTCTGAAGAGGTCAATGATTCTTTTATAGCTCTTCCATTTCTTTTCTGTTGCATTAAGCTGTGATACCGCTTTTCCGAACTGCTCATATGAATCATCCGTCTTCATACGATTCATATAGCGGATAAACGGAGTAATGACGACTTCTTCCAACTCCGCTGCTTTGCCTTGTTTCACGGTCGGGAATTCACCAGAGCATTCAACCATGTAATCAGCTTCAGCATCCGGGATTTCATCCGCATTGTCAAAAGAAAACTTTAGCCCCGGTCGGTTTTGTCCTATCTTAACGCTGCCAGATAAGGAAGTACCACATTTACCGCAAGCCACAACAATAGGATGTTCTTCTTGCCATCCAACCTGTAATCGGACTCTGGTAATACTTCCGCAAACCTGACATTTTATAAATGTATTAAAAACCATGCATTTTCTCCATTCATATTATCAAGCATTAAATCGCCTCAACCTTTGACGGCTCCACAAGTGCATGGGATTTCATCGTCGTAGCCCTAATATGCCTCTGCTGGGATCGATGATCCATCTCTGACAATCTTGATTGTTCCATCATCAGAAATTTCTATTACAGAGACATCTTCAAGCAAATGCCCATGTGCTCGAACATAATACTCAGCCAGTGTTTCCTGCTTGCCACGAAACACTGCTTTTTTCATACAAAGCAGCTTCTTTGTCCCAGAAGGCAGAAAGCCAAAGTAAAATACAGCCTCGTCCAAGCCCATCAACTTTGCGCTCGGAACATTCCCGGAATCAGTCCACGTATAACATTTGCATTCAGCCACGATAGACCTGTCAGCATTGGCAAGATCAAACTTGTGCTCCTTTGGCGGTCTGCCGATGGGGATTGCTGCTTCTTGCTCAAAATATGTATTATATTTTTCTTTGAGAATCGTTTGCACAAATTCTTGGAACTTGCGTCCGACGTGCGGATTCTCAGAATTTAAATTTGCCATCAGTGCTCCTCGTCCTGAGTGGACTATTGCCAATCTACCGTTATATACGGCACAATCAAATCGTAGAACTTCTTTGACCATTCTGCATGGAACTTTGCCATCTGCGGCCAGTCATCCTCGTTTTCAATGCTCACGTTATCAAGCTGAATAAATACCTTCGAGGATTTGATATCATCTCCACGGTTCCACTGAAGCTCCGTTCCCAGCTTCGATTCAATCTCGCTTTTATGCTGGTAAAGAGCATCAAACGCAGCTTTATTCTCTGATCTCTCCGCTCTGGCAAATACGACCTCTGAACGGGCAGAGTCAAAATTCGCAACACAGCAGAGGTAGAAACCTCCAATGCCAAAGAATCCGTTTATCCAGTTGTCCGTACTCGGATTCACATTGCTGAAAGAGCCGGGATTACCATGTGCCTCATGGATTTGGGCTAAGGCATACGTCCAGTAGCGTTTTCTAATCTCAAACCTCGTTTCAGAGGAATCACCGCTTATATTGAGACGTTCTCCGGCCATAGATAATGCTGTCGTGATCCGGTCAAAATGGTCGATGATCCAATCAAATATTTTCTGCTGCTCTGCTGGATTGAATACATCAGCCTTCTCCTCAATAACGATGGAACGTGTTGTACCTGTCGATTTTGAGTATTCCCAATTTAGGTTCTCACCAAATTCGGTCTCAATCTGATCTTTCAATTCTTTCAGACGGTTATAGGTATCCACATTATAGGTGTAGATGCCCATCTTGATTCGTTTACCATAGGGAATGGAAAAGAATAAGTGATAGCCGTTCGCGCCTATGTGCACATCGTAATATGTTCGGCCAGCAGCTTTCTGTTTTGCTATATTGCTTGATCTGCCGTGCTCATTAGCATAGTTTACGAATGCTGTCCAGAATTGCAGTTTTTGATCATCTCCGGAGCCTTCTGCACTTTCCTCGGATTCCGGTACGTTTGCCGATACTTCCTCCAACTCCTCCGGGATTTCTCGTCCATCTTTGACGAACGAAATGCCGATCAGCTTTTCCAACTGTTCTTCGTCGAATTGCAGGTTCCAGCGTTCCTGCATGAAAACGAGAAGCTTTTCAGTTCTGCTGTATATCTCAAATGCAGTCCAATCCTGCAGCTTGGATACCTCTATCTCTGAGTGAGATCCATTCTCGTATCCGCGACGTCCTGTGGTTTTGGAATGCTTCTTATCCTCAAAACTGTCATTCTGCAAAGCCGAGTTTACGCTCTGAGACAACGGCAGAAGGTTCCCAAGTGCTCCAGAAAGCATCTTGATTTCCGAATCCTTAAACTGCCGGTACATATTACGCCAGTAATACTTCGTCGGTGTCTGAGGGAGAATATGCTCGATAGACACTTTATCCTTCTCGGACTTTGTAAACATTGACCACGTGCAGAAACGATCTATATTATTTTTCTCTGCCAGCTTAGCCTCATATTCATAAAAGAAGTATCGCAGACTGTTCCAGTCGTAGTAGCCATTCCCTGTAGAAAAATATTTCTCAATTCTGGTGACAAAGTTCTGCGTGGCAAAATCGATATCGTTCGTTGTCCTGTCATATATTTCTTTACAGAGCTCATCAACATCCGTTTCTTTCACATACACCTGACGTGCAGCTCGATAATAATCACTGCTGCCATAGGATGCATTAAAATTACCCAAGCGAAATGCAACAAAGATAAAGCGCTCAACTGCTTCAAAGATTTTAACTCTGCTGTTCGCAGAAATATCCCGCCGACTGATGACCGCAGTAACCAGCGGTCTGAAATGTCCGATGCCGATACGGTTAAGCCTATCGACTCGTTTTTGCTCTTCAGGAGTAAGATTAGCACTTTCAAATGGGAAATAGGTGTCATACCAGTACTTCGCCATATCTTTGAGGCTATTGACATAGTCCTCGATTTCTTTTGGCTGGAGTTTGGATACCTCTATGATTTCCTGTTCTTCTGTTTCAGTAACTTCCGTGTCGTCTGCATCAGTAACATCATCGCTGATAACCGACTCGGCCTCTGTCTCAACCAGAACTGGTGCCTTTTCAAATATGCCCTTTGACGAGAACTTGCTTAGCAGGAATTTAATGTAGTCATCGCCACGTTTACGGGAATACCTGAAGTAGATAATCCAATGCGCACGCAAAAAATCATCATCAGAAAGCGGAACACTCTTATTCCTACCAAGCTGATAGTAGACTTCCTTCCAAGCGTCATTTATCTTCTTACGGAGGGCAGACTTGTCCTTCTCGTCAAATACCTCATCATCATAAAGCGTGGTCAAATAGATCAGTCTGTTTTTCAACAATTCAAGATTCGTCAGCTTCTTACCACGATTGTTCATGGTCTCGAAAGCTACAAACACATCGTAATCATCGTCGATTTCATGGAGATTAAACATCAGGCGCTGTGTGAGTTTTTTATACAGCGTATTTACTGCCTCAAGGCCGCCTTCTCCGGACTCATCATATAGTTTCCTAATGTTCTCTGCAAAAAAGTTCTTTGCAAACTTTAGATTCTTCGTATAGTATGTCTCATTCACTGCGCCGGAATACGGCTCATCGAACACCTTATATTTCATGTATTCTGCGCTGGGATTGTCGACCTCATAGCCAAAAAGGTATGTTGTTACTACTCCGTTTGGCGGTCTTTTTCGGCAGATGTATTTTGAGACAATCTCTTCGACCGTTTCATACCCCAGCGTGATTTCTTTATCAGACTTACCCTTGTTCTCATCTAAGCCACGCACAAATCCCACGATCTCGTTCAAGAGAATGACAAACGTGGTGATGCGCTGCTGGCCATCAACGATATGACAAGGCTTATATCCGTTCTCGACCAGCCACAAGTCCTCGCCCCAGCTGACGGTCTCCTTGCTTTTTAGAGGCTTAAGGGACAGGAGACCTGTATAGTGATAACGGTCAGCCTGAAGATTTACAAGGTCATCCCAAAAATCCACCAACTGTTGCTGCAACCACGCATATCCACGCTGATAGTCCGGTATCCGGAATAATCTATTTTGAAAGAGCAGCGACAATGGCTGCAGCTCATTTGCCATAATGTATTCCCTCCAACTTCCTGCTTTTTCGCAAGCAAATTATTCATCCTGATATTCAGCCAAAGCATCCGTATCGATTGCCTTAATTTCAAACGTTTTCCGCGTTGACACACAGAAGTTATACTCAATCATCAGATTAGCAAGTCTCTCACCATCAATCAGAATAATGTGATGAGTATTTGCGTAATCCTTAGCCTTCTGTGAGAACTTAGCTGTCGTAACGAAAAGTCCATCGCCGTGCTTCCCGGCAATCGCACCAACAAAGCTCTGAATGTCCGGCTGTCCAACAACTCTATCTGGTGCCCATTCCTTAGCCTGCATATAAATCAAAGAGAATCCGAGCTTGTCCTCCATGATGACTCCATCAATTCCATCATCACCGGAAGCGACTGTTGCATGACTTCCGTAAGCCACAGTTCCATAACCCATCTTTGAAAGAAGATCAACAACGAGCTTTTCAAAGGTGTATGGTGAGATTTTCAGAACCTCACTCAACAAATCAGATGCAAGGCTTGCATTAATCTGCTTGTATGCATCTTCAAGCTGGTCATCGGGTGTAAGATCCGTCTGCTTTGAAATCACAGGCACTGTATCATCTCCATTTGTAGGATCAGAGGCGGATGCAAAATCTACAAATGAAGGAAACTGTTCCAGATATTTGGAATCTATTTTCTCCGGATTTTCTTCAACTACCTTCTTTCCAGCTTCTGTAATAACAATAGTAGCGCGGGCAGGACTATCAAGGAGTCCAGCTTTTTTCAGATAAGTCTTCGCCCATCCGACCCTGTTTTTAAACACGGTTTGCCTGCCGCTCGGAAGCATTTCTGCGAGGTCTTCCGCTGATAAATTTAGCTGTTGAGCTAACACGGCAGTAACGTCTTTAATTTTATAGACCTCACCGTCTTTTACTGCTGCCAGTAAAGGCTTCATTAATTCATCGTATTTTGGCACTGCCATGGTTAGTCCTCCTCCTTGACTCACTGAAGATCGGGATCGCTCCCCAGAGGAGTAATTCCGTTTTCTTTGAGCATTTCATTTATTTCATAAATCGAATTCTCAGCACAGGCTCCTAATACGCATTGATAAACGTATCCTTCACCCTTCATTGAATTTAATTTAAAGTCTGTTTTACCGAGAAACATCTCAGCCTCTGGCAAAGGCAGCTTCAGACCTACGCATAATGCAAGAACTGTCTGAACTGAAGTCGGGTACTCTTCATCGTTTCTCAAACGCTGAATGGTTTTTTCTCCCACAAGTGAGCGGTCAGCCAGCTGCTTATTTGAGAGCTTCCTTTCCTTCTGCAGCGCTACCAGCGTCTCAGCAAAGGAACCGGGATATCTACGCATGGCCTCTGACCGGCGCTTTGCGTTCTTGATTTGCTCAAGAAGTGTCTTGTTGTGCGCATTAAGTTCAAAGGAATATTCAACCTGATTTTCAACCGGTGCGGCATTCCGCATAAACTGCGTGTAATACCTTGCCCCTTGATATTTCGATTGATAGCTATATCCCTTCGAGAAGACGACGCAGCACTCATCCATGTGCGAGAGAGCATATTCTGACAGCGTAGCATTCCCAGACTGATCTCTCGCTATGTATTTCTCGTTATTGAGAACGAGGTGACGATCTGCAAAAATAAACTGTCCGCTGTCAATCAGCTTCTTAAACTCACGATCAAAGCAGTACGCCTTAAACAAATCGGCATAGGAAATAGTGAACGTCTGATTCTTATCCAAGGCACCTGCTTCAAATGAATATCCGCGAACATACTGACCATCCACAAATGGATATACGCCCTCGGCTTTGGAATATCCCAGATCCATCAGGCGAACCTTGGCGGCCTGTCTCGACACATCGAACAGCTCCGCAAGTTCATCAATGACATTCTCGTAGGCTGCAATGCTCGCATCATCAGCCCCGCCATAAACTGCAAGGAGCTGATCTGCCTTCAAGCGCGTCGGTTTCGCAGGCATCAAGATTCTCGGAGCGACGCCCTTGGCTTGCCACTCCATCCAGTCTACAGCCTTCCATTTATCTGAATCCATGGAATTAGCGGCTATTTGACATTGAATTGCTTTTCCCAGATTATCATCGGCACCTATCATTTTCATCAGCACGTGGTATGGCTGATGACGATGCCAATGAAAACACTCATGTGCCAGTGTAGTGCGCTTTGTTCCTACAGATCTCTCATAGGAAACACGCGGATCAAGATATACGGTTCCTCGTTTGGCATTGCGAATTGTAATCTTCCGGTGCTTATCGAGAACATTTCCATTATCAAATATGATAGTCCCAAAGTAAGTAAGATCATCTGACAGAGGGATATCTTCGATAACCTGTAGTTTCATATCGCTGGCTATTGTCTCGATTGGAACCCTCATAGGTTTTTCCAACGCTTCAGGACAATACCTTGTTAGGAACTTCTCCGCCTCGTCTTCAAACTGTTCGCGGGAAATAATAGGTACAAGCTCTCCGGACAGGCGGTCATTATCAGATTCCTCTTGCGGCTCGCAATTACCAACAGACATGATTCGGAACCCACTCATATCGATGCCAAGAGTAACCTGACAATGAATCTTCAGCCATTGCTCATTAAAATAACCCTTGCGAGATGCGGACGGCATTTCGACATCGCATGATGCAATTACATCGAAAGCAATCACGCCATCCTCAAGCTGCTCAATATGGATAACATTCTCGATTTCCATATCAATGACCGACAGTCTTTTCGCGTCACCAGAATGCTCCTCTTGAATATAAGCTATGGCCGCATCCCGGATGTCATCATAACGGGATTGGTCGATCAGTTTCTGCAGTGGGCTTTCATCCTGCGCCTCATAGTAGTCCAGTCTGCTGTCGTTGAGTTCTTTACGAACCTCCCGCCAGTTTGGCATATACCTGTCCATGTGCGCGATGAATGTGGCGTCATGTTTTCTTGTAAGATCTCCGGATCTTTAAAGAAGCGGATCACTCTTTCCTGTGTTTTGATTTCGGCATCTCCAATACTCATCCGACAGGCACCTCCTTATATCAATCTGACCTTGCCGGTCAACAGTTCTTCCATCATTCCTTGCTTTATTTTCTGGTATTTTGATAGCTTCTTTTCGAGTCTATGGATATCTGAATCCATGTCAAAAAGGATACCAGCTATGGCTTCTTGTTCTTCCTTCGTTGGTGGTACATATAAATCAAACTTCACAAGGTCTTTCTGATACAAGTGATTAATCGTCGACCCCGCTGAAAGTTGCTGAAGGAAATCCTTAAATACTGACGACTCTAATACGTAAAACATAAAATGTGCTGTATATGCATCCGTTATAGGCTTTACAAGAAATACGCCACTATTTAATGTCGCCGGTCTGGTTAAATCAGCCACATATGCAACTTTCCCAATGGTACCGTCTTTTGTAAGCAGGAGATCGCCGTTTGAAACTTGAATATTGGGATCTTGCTCATACCTGTTGTAGTCCACATAATGACAACCATTCCAGTCAATCTGACCATCCTTAAAATCTGTACCAGTAATCAGGTATGAATAACCTTCATCCAGATATTCCGCAGTGGTCAATCCCTGCCAGCCAATACGCGCTTTAAGTTTGGAATTCTTTGAGAGGTTGATTTTTACCCATTCTCCATCGAACCCATCCAGTCGCTTCTTCCCGGTGACAAGCATTTGCATCGTACCCTGACGTATGTCCTTTTTCTTTCGGATGAGCTTTTGCAACTCCACAATCAACGCATCAATAGATGACAATACCTCGGCGATTTTTTTCTGCTCCAATATCTTTGGACAGGGTAAAACTACTTTAGAGACTTTTTCTTTGTTTAGATTCTGAACACTACTACCCGCCGCCATTGCAACATACTGTCGCATCGTCAAATCCGAGCTAAGAGCGTAATACAAATATTCTCTGTTAAAAAGCCTGTCATATTTTTGAATCACAAGCCATCCATCATGAATGCATCCTTCGATGTTCATGATATATGGGCGACCATAACTCATAGAATTGGAGAGAATAAGATCACCCTTGTAAACCATTCTTGAGCGTGAAACACCCTCTGGTATAATTTTCTCCTCCGTTGATTCTATGAATTTTTCTCCCGCACCAACATCGCCAATTTTTATCCAATTGATACCTTGGTCACTTGTAGTTAAAAATGCTTGAATAGGTCTCGGTGAACCACCTCTAAATATTTGCGCATAATCTCCCAAGGTAATAACATCCCAATCATTGGGAATATCTGTTCTTAAAACCTCGTTTACCATTTAAATCCCATCCTTTCCAGATGAGACTTCACCTTGGCCTCATACTCAGTTGTATTTTTATCAAGCTCCGGAAGCGTATTTTCATACCGCTCTGCAAGCTCAATAATTCTATTCGTCAAGCGATGAGAAATCGCAGCATACAGATCAGCTATACCAGAGAAGATGCTATCGAACCACTTCTTGTTCACCAGCAGATCCAGAATTTCTTCATCTGTCAGGCTGTCATACCTTGCCCTGCACTTCTCATCAAGCGCCTTGTTCAGATCCTTAACAACCTTGTTATAGTCGGACACTTTGCCGCAAAGATCCAAAGCCTGTCTGAGTTGATTTACATCATCCTGCAAGCTTTCCGGCACGCTCTCTACTGTACGAATAATAAATAGGCGCAACATGATAGAAGACTTTGTGACAGTTCCTTTTTCTGTTACAGCGCTTTCGCAAAGCGGGTGTCCCACGAGATATGCCTGAAGGCGCTTCTTCTGCATCGGAAGCTGATCCATCAAAAGTTCCAGCTCTAAGGTTTCCTCCGTCTCTACATGCTGAGTGAGTTCCTCAATCTTGGCTTCTAAGTCCTTAGCCTTGACTTTTCCGTTCTCAGCCACATCGGCAAGAGCAGATTCCTCATCGGCGCTCTCAACCAGATCAGAAAGCAAGGATTCTGTTTCTGCGACAACGTTCTCGGCTTCCTCTATGGCATTCTTCTCCTCACGGAAGAAGGCATCTATCACGATGGCCTTTGGAATCAATCTTCCTTCCCATCCGGTGACTTTCATCTCACCTTTATTCTTGCCCTGCGTGATCTCTTCCTCAATATTGTCCGTCGCTCTTGCATTGGCGTAACCATCCGGTTCACTTATGATAAGCGACACGTCATCGTTCATGACCTCATTCCAATAAGCCAGCAGCACTTGATACACGTCGTATTTATCAATCAGCGTCAGGTGTTCAAATTCAGCAAGGATATCCTCCGCAAGACTAACGATTAACTCTCTCGCGGATACGTCTTCATCAAGGGAAGATAGAGCAGGATATTCCTTGGCCTTCCATGCTGCGAAAGCCTCGTCGAGTTTCTCACCGTATTCTGAGAACTCGGCGTTTTTATATATCGTCTGACGGATATTCTCATGCTCCACATTCAAGCTGTAATACTTTTCGCTAATCGCCGTCAGCAACTCAGCCTTCAGCGAAGGGAACGCATCCCAATATTTAGACAGACTGTCAATATCAACCGCCGGAATACCGCCGTGAATATGCGCATAGATATCCTGAATATCCTCCGGATCTGTGGAGTCAATATAGCGAGTGATGTTCAAGTTATACCCGTTCTTCTTTTCGATTTCATCGTTTGGTACGAAACGCGCATACTTTGGATCTGTAGTTATCTGCTCATTAAACGTCGTAATGATTCTATAGATATCACGTTCACGCAAACGATTCTTGTTGCCGTCCTTAACGTACCCACGGCTGGCATCAATCATAAAGATGCCTTGTCGGTTTGCAGCTCCTTCTTTATCAATCACGAGCACGCAGGCGGCTATGCCGGTGCCGTAAAACAAGTTTGTCGGAAGGCTGATAATGCCCTTGATCCAGTGCTTCTTTATAATTGCTTCTCTAATAGTCGCTTCGGCATTTCCACGGAACAGAACACCATGAGGGAGAATAACCGCAGCCTTGCCATTTGACTTCAATGCCTTAAGGATATGCATGAGCCAAGCATAGTCGCCGTTCTTTTCCGGTGGCGTGTCCCCATAGCCCTCGAAGCGACCATATTCTTTACCGGCAATACCATCGCGCCAATTCTTCATAGAGAAGGGAGGATTTGCCACTATG
Source organism: Intestinimonas sp. HCP28S3_D6 (assembly GCF_052065695.1). Lineage (NCBI taxonomy): Bacteria > Bacillati > Bacillota > Clostridia > Eubacteriales > Intestinimonas > Intestinimonas sp. HCP28S3_D6. The sequence goes on along the minus strand of NZ_JBQHTM010000002.1, from coordinate 665 downwards.
TAATCGAAACGTTCAAGTATGGAATTATCGGATTTATCAAGATACTGCGGATTTGAGAATGTGTTACCGCTCTTGATGGTAATCTCGGCCTTACGATGCAGGACGGCATTCATCTTCGCCAGACCAGCTGTCGTGCTTTCCTTTTCTTGGCCATATCCCATGATCGGGATAGGAGCTGCATCAATGGCTCGAATTAATAGGCTGCCACTTCCACACGCCGGATCGCATACTGTGGCGCTGGTGTCCGTGCAACGGCTGATTCCCACTACATTGGCGAGGATTCGGGAAACCTCTGCAGGTGTATAGAATTGTCCCTTGCTCTTTCCGCTTTCTGTAGCGAATTTGCGCATCAAATATTCGTAGGCATCTCCGATGATGTCATCACCTTCGGCCTTGTTCCGGGAGAAGTCAAGTTCCGGGCGCTGGAAGATGGATATAAGATCGGTCAACTTATCAACCATTTCCTTACCGCTTCCAAGCTTCTTCTCATCATTAAAATGAGCAATATCAATAACACCCTTCAGGTCAGTATTCTCGTCAGCAAGGCGTGCTATGGAACCTCTGAATAAAAGCCTTTATCCTGTTTCTACTCAATGTATTAGCCGCCATTTGCGCTTGGTTAAGGTGATTTCAGTGCAAAATAGCCATTATTTATCTGCTTTTCT